>CAZRDA010000042.1:0-7677 GCA_964598715.1 uncultured bacterium
TAGCCGACCCCCAGGCGGGCCACCCGATGCGTCGCGAGCCCGATGAGCGGGACCCCCCGGAGCGTGATCCGGCCGGACCGGGGTGGGACGAAGCCCACGATGCTCTTCAGGGTGGTGCTCTTCCCCGCCCCGTTGCGCCCCAGGAGGCAGCAGACCTCGCCGGCCTCCACCGTGAGGCTGACCCCCTGGAGGACGTGGGACTCCCCGTAAAAGACGTGCAGGTCCTCCACCGCCAGCATCAGGCTCCCCCGAAGTAGGCCCGCTGGACGGCCGGATCGGCGCGGATCGCCTCCGGCGGCCCGTCCGCCAGTACCTCCCCGCCCGCCAGCACCGTCACCCGATCCGCCAGACGGAAGACCACATCCATGTCGTGCTCGATCACCAGGAGTGTCTGCTCCCGGGGCAGCGCCGCCAGCAGCGCCACCATCTCGGTGGTCTCCTCCGGGGAGAGCCCGGCGGTCGGCTCGTCCAGGAGGAGCAATCGGGGGGACCCGGCCAGGGCCACGGCCAGGTCGAGGCGGCGCTGGAACCCGTACGGGAGGTGCCGGGCAGGATGGGCGGCCCACTCCGTGAGCCCCAGCCGTTGGAGGAGCGCCTGAGCGGCCACCGTCAGAGGGCCGCCCCCGTTCAGCGGGCGCCACCAGTTGGACCGCGCCTGGTTGCCGGCCAAGAGGGCGAGGCGGACGTTCTCCAGGGCCGTCGCCTCCGGGAAGCAGTTACTCATCTGAAATGACCGGGCGAGGCCCCGCATGGCCCTTGCCTCGGGCGGGAGGGCCGTGATGTCCTCTCCATCGAGGAGAATGCAGCCGCGGGTCGGCGCAACCTGTCCACTGACGACGTTAAACAGGGTGGTCTTCCCGGCCCCGTTCGGGCCGATGAGCGCGTGGCGCGCCCCCGCCACCACCGCCAGGTCCACCCCGGCGAGTGCCCGGACGCCCCCGAAGTCCTTGACGGCGCCCCGGACCTCCAGGATCGGGCGCTCAGGCGCGCCGGCCACGGAGGACCCCAACGACCCCTTGCGGGAAGAGCAGGACACAGGCCATGAAGAACACCCCCAGGTAGAGCATCCAGTGCTGGGTGAGCGTGCTCACCACCTCGCGCAGAAAGAGAAAGATCACCGCCCCCACCACCGGCCCGAGCAGGGTCCCCGCCCCGCCCAGCAGGACCATGATGAGGACCTCGCCCGAGGTGACCCAGTCCAGGCTGTCCGGGGAGACGTAGCCGGTGTAGGCCGCGTGCAGCGCCCCCGCCACCGCGGCAAGGGCGCCGGCGAGCGTCAGGGCGGCCACCTTGTAGCGGAGGACCGGGAAGCCCAGCGCCCGCATCCGCGCCTCGTTGGCCCGGATCCCCTGGAGGATGTGGCCGACGGGCGAACGCCCCACCCGGTGAAGCAGAAGCCCGCCGGCGACGAAGGCGCTGAGCGCGACAAAGTAGAAGGGCGCATCGGCCTGGACCGGGAGGTTCCCCAGCGGCCCCAAGGCGAGGGGCGGACGGGGGATCCCGGCCAGCCCGTTCGAGCCCCCGGTGAGAGAGGTCCACTTGTAGGCGACCGTGTGGAGCAGTTGGGCAAAGGCTAACGTCAGCATCAGGAAGCCGACGCCGCGGCCCCGGACGCAGAGGGCCCCCGTGAGGGCGGCCCAGGCTGCGGCCACGAGGAGCGCGCCGAGGAGGGCCGGCAGGAGGCTCCACCCCGCCCGCAGGCTCAGGAAGGCCAGGGTGTAGCCGCCCAAGCCGAACGCCGCGGCATGCCCCAGAGAGACGAGCCCGGCCCACCCCACGAGCAAATCCAGGCTCATGGCAAAGAGACCGAAGAGGAACGCCTCCAGGAGAAGGCCCAGCGGGTATGGAGGGAGAACGAAGGGCGCCCCGAGGAGGAGGGCAGCCGCGGCACAGACGGCCAGGCGCGGAGGCGTCATGCTGTCCCCTCGGCCCCAAAGAGGCCGGCGGGACGCCACAGGAGGACCGCGGCCATGACGGCGTAGGCGACGGCCATCGCCCAGTCCGGGGCCAGGGCCTGGCCGAAGGTCTCCGCCACTCCAATCAGGAGGCTCCCCACGGCGGCCCCCTTCAGGCTCCCCAGGCCCCCGATGACCACCACGATAAACGCCTTGATCAGCACCTCCATCCCCATCCCGGGGTAGGCGCTGGCGATGGGGCCGGCCATGACGCCCCCCAAGGCGGCCAGGGCCGCCCCGAGAGCGAACGTGAACGGGAACAGCAGGCCCAGGTTGACGCCCAGGGCGGCCACCATCTGAGGGTCGGCCACCCCCGCCCGGAGGATGGCCCCCAGGCGGCTTTTCTCCAGGAAGAGCCAGAGCGTGAGGGCGACCACCCCCCCCACCCCGACGACCACTAAGCGATACAGAGGGTAGGGAATGTCGAACAGGACAACCGCCCCCCGAAACACCTCCGGGGTCGGGAGGGACCGGATCTGAGGCCCCCAGAGCCACTTCACCCCCTCGTCCAGGACCAGGAGCAGGCCAAAGGTGAGTAACGCCTGGGCCAGGGGGTCGGCGCCGTACAGCCGCCGGATGAGGGTCCGCTCCAGCAGTGCCCCCACCCCCGCCACGGCGAGGACAGCCAGAGGGACGGCCAGCCAGAAGCGTCCCGTGAGGGCAAGGGCCGTGAGTCCCGCGTAGGCCCCGAGCATGTAGAAGGCGCCGTGGGCGAAGTTGATCACGTGGAGCATGCCAAAGATGAGGGCCAGGCCGGAGGAGAGGAGGAAGAGGAGCATCCCGGCCTGCAGGGCGTTCAGCGCCTGCGTCGTAAGGAAGGGCAGATCCATGGGCCTCTGGTGCGGGTCAGGCGGCGACGTTGGGGCAGTGGCCAGGGTCCTTGAGGTCCTTCACCACGCCCAGGACGTAGTTGGCCAGCCCCTCCTCTCCCCGCCGGACCTCCAGCACGTACATGTCATTGATGACGTTGTGGGTGGCGGGATCGAAGCGGAACCGGCCGCGGGGGGAATCGAACTGGATCGTCCGAATCACGCGGGAGAGCCGCTCCGGGTCGGAGGTGTCCCCCCCGGTCTGCCGGAGCGCCTCCAGAATGACCCGCGCGGTGTCGTGGCCCTGCACCGCATAGACGTCGGGCGGCTTGCCGGTGAGCGCCTGGTAGCGCTTCCGGAACTCCAGGTTCTGCGGATTCCGGAGGGTCCGCGTGTAGTGGAGGGTGCCGATCGCCCCGACGGCCGCCTCGCCCTGGCTCTCGAGCACATCGTCGGAGACGAGGAACGCGGCCCCCGTCAGGCGGACCTTGCCCTTCAGCCCGAACTCGGCGAACTGCTTCACGAAGTGGACCGCATCGGAACCAGCGAAGAAGGAGAAGGAGAGGGCCGGGGCGGCGGCACCGATCTGCGCCAGGAAGGGGGCGTAGTCGGTGGACCCCCGCTTCGCGTAGGCCTCGCCCACCACGGTCCCGCCCGCCGCCACGAAGGACTCCTTGAAGGCCCCCACGATCTGGTAGCCGGCGGCATAGTCGGCGCCGGTGAGATAGGCCGTCGCCCCGATATGCTGCTTCGCCCAGGCCCCGAGCCCGTAGGAGGTCTGCCAGTTGGAGAAGGAGGTCCGGAAGATGTAGGGGCTGCAGCGCTCCCGGGTGAGGGCGTTGTCCCCCGCGTTGGCGTTCAGGAGAAGGACCCGGGCCTGGTGGATGGGGTCGCGGATGGCTGCGGCCACATCGCTCGAGACCGGCCCGACCACGAAGTCCACGTGATCGCTGGTCAGGAACTTCCGGAGCTTGCGCAGCGCCACCGCCGGCGACTCCTCGTCCTCCCGCAGCAGTTCCACCGGCCGCCCCGCCACCCGGTTCCCCTCCGCCTCGAAGACCACCCGCATCCCGTTTGTGATGCTCTCCCCCAGGACGGCGTAGACCTTCGAGTAGGGCAGGAGCAGCCCGATCTTCAGAGGCTTCCCCTGGGCCCGCAGGACGGCCGGAAAGGCGAGCCCCGCGGCCGCCGAGACGGACGCCGCCACCCCCGCCCGGAGGATTTGCCGCCGGCTGATCCCCTCCATCGCCGCCCCCTCCCGCGCCTCAGCCCCCCGCCACCCGGTTCCGCAGGACCCCGATCCCCTCCACCTCCGCCTCCAGCAGGTCCCCGGCCTTCAGAAAGCGTCCGTCGGCCGCCCCAACCCCCTCGGGCGTCCCGGTGGCGATGACATCCCCGGGCTCAAGCGTCATCCCCAAAGAGAGGACACTCACGATGGTGGGGAGATCGAAGATCATCTTCTCGGTATTGGAAGCCTGCCGGACCTCCCCATTCACTCGCATCCTGATGTCCACGGCCTGCGGGGTCAGGAAGGCCTCGGCCGTGACGATGGCCGGCCCCAGGGGGCAGAAGGTGTCCAGCGATTTCCCCTTGAACCACTGCTGGTGGGTCTTCTGCAGGTCCCGGGCCGTGACGTCAACCAGAATGGTATAGCCGAAGATATGACCCCAGACCTCCTCGGGACGGATGTTCTTGCCTTCCCTGCCCATGACGACGGCCAGCTCGACCTCGAAGTCCAGTTGCCGGGTGAGGCCATCGGCGACGATCTCCGCCTCGGGGCCGATCACAGCCGTCGGGGGCTTGGTGAAGAAGACCGGATGGCCCGGCGGCTCCGCCCCCCGCTCCCGTGCGTGGGCCACGTAGTTGCGCCCCAGGCAAAAAACATTCTTGGCCGGGCGGGGGATCGGAGCGAGGAGGCGCACCGTGCTCAGCGGGAAGGCCTGGTCAGCGTCCAGGCGCCGCCGGGCTGCCGCAACAGCCTCCCGCGCGGCCGGAAGCACTGAGGCTCCGGCCCGGATGAAGCCCAGCATGTCGGCCGGGAGGCTCCGATCCAGCGCATGCAGGTCGAGAACGGTCCCGTTCTCCAGGGCCCCCAGGCGGGGCGCTCCGTCGCGCGCAAAGGTCACCAGGTGCACGGCCTCCCTCCGGCAACGCCTACCCGTCCCAGGGGAAGTTTACCTTCAGGATCTGGTACATCTTCTTGCCGCCCGGGGCGTCGACCACCACTTCGCTTCCCGCTTCCTTGCCGATCAGGGCGCGCGCGAGGGGGGAGGAGACCGAGATCTTCCCCTGCTTCACGTCGGACTCATCCGAGCCCACGATCCGGTACCGGACCTCCTCCCTTCCGTTGCCGTCCTTCAGGAGGACCGTGGACCCGAAGGTCACCCGGTCTCCCGTCAGGTTGCTGGTGTCAATGACCTGGGCGGCGGCCAGCTTGGTCTCCAGCTCGCTGATGCGTCTCTCGACCCAGGCCTGGTGCTCTTTCGCGGCGTCGTACTCGGCGTTCTCCGAGATGTCGCCGTGGCCCCGGGCATCCGCGATGGCCTGGCTCGCCTTCCGGCGCTCCTCCGTGCGCAGGCGCTCCAGCTCCCGCCTCAGATGGTCGTACCCCTCCCGGGTCATGGGCATTTTCCCGTTCACGGACGCTCTCCCTCCTTGTCAAAGCCAGAAGAAAAGCGCCCTGACAGAAGCGTCAGGGCGCCCGCCGCACGCTGCGGCGGCCCTCAGGCCTCAGTCCCCCCCGACCCCTCCAGCCCGGCCAGCTCCCGCTGGCAGGCGGCCAGGTCCGCCTCCAGACGCCGCACGCGGATCTGGTAGAGGTTGGCGAGCTTGCGCTCCACCTCCGGCAGAGCAAAGGGTCCCTCGCCCACCGGATACTGCCGATAGAGGCGGGCTCGTTCGCCGAAGGCCAGCCGCTCCTCCTGGAGGCGCGCCGCCAGCGCGTCCCGCCGGGCCCGCAGGGCCGTCGTGGCCGCGGGGCTCACCACAGGCCGCCCGCCCAGGAGGGCCCGCACGCGCTCAAGCAGGGAGCCGCACTCCGGGCCCGTGCTCCCGGGGCCTGTGGGTTGCCTGGACGCCATAGGGGATCTCCGAGGTGTGAGTCGCAGTAGTATAGCGGGGTGCGGGGCAGAAGACAAGGCCGGGTGGGGGGCCGGGCCTACCGAGGGACCAGCGAGGCGAGAAGCACGGCAGGCGGGCGGAGCCTCCCCCCCAGGGCCAGCTCCACGAACTCATCCAGGATGCGCTGATCCCACCACCCCTTCGCCGCCTCTGATTGCATGATCTGCAGGACCTGCTCCTGGGGGAAGGCCGGCTTGTAGGGGCGCTTTGTCGTCAAGGCGTCGTACACGTCCACCACCTGGAGGACCCGGGCGGTGATGGGGATCTCCTCTCTCTTCAGGCCGTCCGGGTAGCCGCTCCCATCCCATCTCTCGTGGTGATGCCGGATGATAGGCAGGACCAGCCTCAAGGACTTCAGGGGCTTGCAGATCCGCTCCCCGATGATGGGGTGCTCCCGCATGACCGTCCACTCCTCGGGGGTGAGCTTGCCGGGCTTCAGGAGGATACTCTCCGGGATGCCGATCTTGCCGATGTCGTGCAGAACGCCGCCCCGGCGTAACGCCGTCAATTCCTCCTCGGCCAGGCTCAGCGCTGCCCCGAGCTGGACCGAGAAGGCCGACAGGCGCTCGCAGTGCCCCTCGGTGTAGGGATCCTT
Organism: uncultured bacterium; assembly: GCA_964598715.1. Classification (GTDB taxonomy): domain Bacteria; phylum Methylomirabilota; class Methylomirabilia; order Methylomirabilales; family JACPAU01; genus JACPAU01. The sequence goes on from CAZRDA010000042.1 coordinate 6,480, forward strand.
GGCCTCCACCCCCAGGGCCAGGCTGAACAGGACGGCTTCGGCGTTCTCCAATTCGTCGGTAAGATGCTTGACCTTGAGGAGGGAGCGGACCCGGGTGGTGAGCTCAGCACTATTGAACGGCTTGGTCAGGAAGTCGTCGGCGCCCGCCTCGATCCCCTTGAGCTTCTGCTCCAGGCGGCTCAAGGACGTGACCATGATAATCGGGATGAATACGGTGTCCTTGTTCCCCTTCACCCGGCGGCAGACCTCGTAGCCGTCCAGCTTGGGCATCATCACGTCGAGGAGGATGAGGTCGGGCGGGGCCTGCCGGACCTGCTCGAGGGCCTCCTCGCCGTCCACGGCCGTGCGGACCTCGTACCCCTCCCGCCGGAGGAGGTCCTCCAGCATCCGGAGGTTCAGCCTCTCGTCGTCCACCACCAGGATGTCAGCGGCAGTCGTCAACGGTCTTCTACGTCGCCCGGGTGAGGGATCAACGCCGGGACGCTCGCGCCCTCTCTGGACCCCGCGTGGCGCCGGCCGGGCGCGGCACCCGCGTGGCCGGTTGAGGCTAGGTAGATGGTCGCTGGGCCCTCTCCGGGCAGGTCCCAGGGAACCACCCTCCCGGATTGCAAGAGGCTTGCCAGGGGTTCGGCGGAAGGGCTGGGAAAATCCGGGGGTTGAGGCAAAAAAGGGCTCCGCAGAGACCCTTATGTCCTCATGGCAGCGAGGATCTTGGCGGCGGTCTCGGCGAGGGGAGGGGCTGGCCCCCCCCTCTGCACCATTCGCTGGACCCCCCCTCCCTCGCCCCCGTAGCGAGGGATCACGTGCACGTGGACGTGGGGGACCTCCTGGCCTGCCGCCCGGCCGTCGTTCAGCCCCAGGTTGAAGCCCGGCGCCCCGAGCGCCCGCTGGATCGCGCCGGCCAGCCGGACTGCGGCGAGGAAGAGCGCGGCGACGGTACCTGGCGGACACTCGGCGACCGAGGCGGCGTGGCGCCGGGGAACGACCAGCGTGTGGCCCTGTGTCACGGGGGAGATATCCAGGAAGGCCAGGACTTCCTCGTCCTGGTAGAGGAGATGGGCGGCGAGGGTGCCCTCCCGGATGCGGCAGAAGGGGCAGGGTTGCATGGCGTGGGGGCCTTTCCAGGCATCCCTGCGAGCGGACTGTAGCAGATGGAAGACGGGGGGCCAAGGCCGAGTTTGCCCGGCAGGAGGCGGGC
>CAZRDA010000042.1:7777-10169 GCA_964598715.1 uncultured bacterium
TGGGGTTGGCATATTCCTTGAACGCCATGCGACCATACCCCTAACGGAGGTCCGATGGGAGAGGTCGGGGAAACCGCAGCCACCAGCACCCGGAAGGGTGGCAAGGGCTCTTCCGGGGAGCGCCTCGGGAACTACACCGTCATGGAGGAGCTCGGGGGGGGCGGGATGGCCACTATTTATAAGGGCCAGCACGCCTTCCTGGACCGCACCGTGGCGATCAAGGAGCTGAAAGCCCGCTTCCGCCGGGACAGCGAGATCCAGGACCGGTTCCAGCGGGAGGCCAAGGTGGCTGCCAGCCTCTCCCATCGGAACATCGTCCAGGTCTATGACTTCTGGCGGGAGGGGGAGCACAACTACCTGGTGATGGAACTGGTGGACGGCTCCGACGCCGCCGCCACGCTGCGGCGGGTCGGAAGGCTTCCCCCCCACCTTGCCTTAGCCCTTGTGGGGCAGATCTGCGGGGGTCTGACCTTCGCCCACGCCCGGGGCATTATCCACCGGGACCTGAAGCCCAGCAACATCCTCATCACGAGGGAGGGGGTCCCCAAGATCGCGGACTTCGGCGTTGCCCACCTGATTGCCAATCCCGGCCTCACCCAGCCCGGGCAGACCCTGGGGACTCCCGCCTACATGTCTCCCGAGCAGATCAAAGGGGAGCGGCTCACCCCGGCCTCCGATGTCTTTTCGCTCGGCATCGTCCTGTACGAACTCCTGACCGGCCGGCGCCCCTTCATGGAAGACGACGTGGAGAGTGTGACGGCCAAGATCCTCAACGAGCGGCCGGCCCCCCCACGGCACGTCAAGCCGGGGATCCCCCGCGGCGTGCAGCGCATCGTGCTCAAGTGCCTGCGGAAGAGGCCGGAGCAACGCTTCCGGGGCCCCACCGCCCTGGAACGGGCGATCGGCCGCGTCCTCAGCGGTGGGCCGAGCGATTGGGAAGCGCTCCTCCGGCAGTACCTCGGGCTCCTCCCGGCGGCGGGAGAGGCCCCGCCCAAACTCGGCTACCACCTCCGGGTCCCCGGTCACTCCGCGCGGCGCCTGCGCCGCCTCGCCCTCACGGCCAGCCTCATCGGAGTATTAGCCTGGGCGGGACTCGTCCTGATCGGGGCGGTCCCAACGCTCGGTTCGGGTCTCATGGGGTTCCGGACCCACCCCTCTTCTTGGCCCGCTTGGAGTCAACCCAAGCCCAGCGGGCCGGAGCAGGGTCAGAGGCCTCCCCGGACGCAGGGCACTCGCCCGGCTGGCCGGGGCGCAGCCCCCCAGCAACGCCCCTAGGACGCCCGCACCAGGACCCTCCTCTCGCGCGGCCCATCCAGTTCGACCAGCATCACGCTCTGCCAGCGCCCGAGCAGCAGCCGGCCATCCCGGTACGGGATCGTCTCCCCCGGCCCGAGGATCGCGGCCTTGATGTGCGCGGCCGCGTTGTCGTCAATCCGGTCGTGCCGCCACTTCCCCTCGGGGACCAGGGCAGCCAGGGCATCGAGCAAATCCAGCCCGATGTTCGGGTCGGCATTTTCGTTGATGACGACGGCCGCCGTGGCGTGCTGCACGTAGACGCAGCAGACCCCCTCCCCTCCCTGCCTCCCGACAATGGCGGCGATCTGGTCAGTGATGTCCAGGACCTGCGTCTTTCCCTTCGTCCGGATCAGGAGCTCGTGGATCATAGGCCCCCCGGGGTGGCCAACGATGGTCGAAAGCAAAAACCCCCGGGTCCCTGCTGGACCCGGGGGTCGGGGACAGCTCTCGAGGCACTAATGACAAACCTGTTGCCAGGAACCCGGCACCCACTCCCGGTAGTAGGCGGTGAACCCACCTCCCTGCTCCCTGGGAACCTCTCGCCAGACCCCTTCGATCCAGACCGACCGGCAGGGCGAGACCGGCGCGTAGTAAACGGGTGGGGAGTAGTGATAGACCGGCGCGGGATGGTAGTAGACCGGGTGGTACGGCACGGCGTGGTAGTAATAGACGTGGGGATGGCCGAGGTGATGGAGGAAGAACACCGTTGCCGCTCCCGTCGCGAAGCCGGCCCCGAACTTCCCGCCGGCCTCAGCGGGGGCGATGAGCACCGTAAGCACGATCAGCGCGACCAGGCACAGTGCGAGGAATCGGCGCATCGTTTTTTCCCTCCCCGGGGGACCCGACCCTGCACGTATTCTACCCGCGTTAGACCCCTCAGGACAAGAGGGGTTGAATCCGAACGAGCCTCTCCAATTCACGTCAACCGGTCTGACGGTGCCCCCCATCCCCCTTTCGTGGGACCCAGAGGTAGAGCCCAACCGTGGCGGCTGCCAGCAGGAGGGTGAGCCACGTTATGGTCGCCTGCGAGAGACCGGGGTAGACGAGGGGCTCGATGTACCGCCCGATGAAGCTCGGCTCCCCGGCACGCTCCTGC
>CAZRDA010000043.1:0-10124 GCA_964598715.1 uncultured bacterium
ACCAGTCCACGAAGGAGATCGTCAACACCGCCCAGCGCACCGGCGCCCGGGTGTCGGGACCTATCCCGCTCCCGACCCGGCTGAGCCGCTACACGGTGCTGAGGTCCCCCCACGTGGACAAGAAGTCCCGGGAGCAGTTCGAGATTCGGACCCACGCCCGCCTGCTGGACATCCTCCAGCCGACGCCGCAGACGGTGGATGCCCTCATGCGGCTCGACCTGCCGGCCGGGGTGGACGTGGAGATCAAACTGTAAGCGGGAGCACGCGGCGCCTGCGGGCACTCTCCGCGTTCTCGGAGGGGGGCGGGCCCCCCTTCCGACGCTCCCTTCGATCGCTGCCTCCCCCCACGGCTGAAGGGGCAAGCCCCTTCAGCCGGCCAGACCTATGAACGAGGACGCGACGCTCATGCCGATTGGCCTGCTCGGGACGAAGGTGGGGATGACGCAGGTCTACGGTGCCGACGGCCGGGTGGTGCCGGTGACCGTCATCGCGGCGGGGCCCTGCCAGATCGTGCAGCGCAAGCGGACGGCCAGCGACGGCTACGAGGCCATCCAGATCGGCTACCTGCCGGTCAAGGCGAAGCGCGTGACGAAGCCGCTTCAGGGCCACTTCGCCAAGCATCAGGTGCCTCCGACGCGGTACCTGCGCGAGATTCAGGTGACCCCGGATGCTCCGTACGAGCCGGGCCAGACCCTCACCGTGACCCTCTTTCGAGAGGGGGAGATCGTGGAAGTGACGGGGGTCTCGAAGGGGAAGGGGTTCCAGGGTGGGGTGAAGCGCTGGCATTTCCGCGGGGGGCCCGCCAGCCACGGGTCAATGTTCTACCGGGCCCCCGGCTCCATCGGGGCGTCCTCCTTTCCGTCCCGGGTCTTCAAGGGGCATCACATGCCCGGCCGGATGGGCGGGGATCGGGTGACGGTGAAAGGCCTCCGGGTGGTCAAGGTTCTGGCGGACCAGCACCTCCTCCTGGTGAGTGGGGCGGTTCCCGGTCCCCGCGGGGGCCTGGTAGCGGTGGGGAAGACCACCTAGGGGAGGGGATGGGGCGGACCCTGGATGTGCTCACCATGGAGAACGTGAAGGTGGACCAGGTCGTCCTCCCGGAGGCTGTCTTCTCCGTTCCCTCGCAGGACCACCTGGTGCACCAGGCAGTCCGCGCCCAGCGCAATGCCCGGCGGCAGGGGACCGCCTCCACCAAGACCCGCTCTGAGGTCAGCGGCGGGGGCCGGAAACCCTGGCGCCAGAAGGGGACGGGGCGGGCCCGGGCCGGCACGATCCGCTCCCCCCTCTGGCGGCACGGGGGGACGGTCTTTGGCCCCAAGCCGCGCTCCTACGCCCTGGCCCTCCCGCGGGCGGTGCGGCGGCAGGCGATGCGGGCGGCTCTGAGCGCGAAGGCGGAGGCGGGGCTAATCCGGGTCCTGGACACGCTGAGCCTGGAGCGCCCCAGCACCAAGGCGTTCCGGGCGCTGCTCAAGACGCTCGCGGTCCCGGGGCGGGCGCTCGTCATCCTCCCGCAGGAGGATGAGGTGGTGATGAAGTCCGCCCGGAACCTGCCGGGGGTGAAGGTGCTGCCGGCGCGCGGCCTGAACGTCTACGACATCCTGGAGGCCGAGGTCCTGCTCCTCACGCGCGAGGCGCTCGCCCTGGTGGGGGAGGCATGGCAGTGATGGATCCGCACCGGATCGTCCGCCGCGCGGTGGTCACGGAGAAGGGGACGGCGCTCAAGGCGCAGAACAAGTACGTCTTCGAGGTGGACCGGCGAGCGGGGAAGATCGAAATCAAGCGGGCCATCGAGGCCCTCTTCGGGGTGACGGTCATCGCGGTTCATGCGATGAACGTGTACGGGAAGATTAAGCGGGTGGGCCGGTTCCAGGGGCGCACCAACGATTGGAAGAAGGCGATCGCCACGCTCAAGGAAGGGCAAACGATCGAGTTCTTCGAGGGGACATAGTGCCAGGCCAACGAATTGCACCTCGCATTGCGGCCGAGCCGCGGGTGGCGCCGTGCGCTGCCCCCGAGCGGCCGGGCCGTGTGGGACCCCCTCGGCCTCCTTTCGCAATGCAACGCATTGCGGAAGGGGCTGAGCGGGTGACGGAGCCCGGCCGCGAGTGGGGCACGGCGGCGACAGGACCCGCGGCGGCACGGTCTGACAGGATTGGGCCGGATTACTTGGCGCGGGACTAGGAGCGGGGCGGACGATGCCGATCAAGAGCTACCGGCCGGTGACCCCATCGCGGCGCACCATGACCGTCCCGACCTTCGAGGAGGTGACCCGGAGCCGGCCGGAGAAGGGGCTGCTCGAGCCTCTGCGCAGGACCGGCGGGCGGAACATGTGGGGGCGGATGACCGTCCGGCACCAGGGGGGCGGCCACAAACGGATGTACCGGCTGGTGGACTTCAAGCGCGACAAGGTGGGGGTCCCGGCGAAGGTGGCGGCCATCGAGTACGACCCCAACCGGTCGGCCCGGCTCGCCCTGCTCCACTATGCCGACGGGGAGAAGCGGTACATCCTGGCCCCCGAAGGGCTCCGGGTGGGGGACAGCCTCATGGCGGGGCCGGAAGCGGACATCCGGGTGGGCAACGCCCTGCCCCTCCGGGAGATCCCGGTCGGGCTCACGGTCCACAACGTGGAGATGCGGCGGGGGAAGGGAGGCCAGCTCGTTCGCTCGGCCGGCGGCTTCGCCCAGTTCGTCGCCAAGGAGGGGAATCGGGCCCTCCTCAGGCTCCCCTCGGGCGAGGTCCGGAAGGTGCACCTGGACTGCATGGCCACCATCGGCCAGGTGGGTAACCTGGAACACGAAAACGTCACCGTCGGAAAGGCGGGGCGCTCCCGGTGGCTGGGGATCCGTCCCTCCGTCCGGGGCGTGGCCATGAACCCCCACGACCACCCCCTGGGGGGAGGGGAGGGGAAGTCCTCGGGAGGGCGGCACCCCTGCAGCCCGTGGGGGAAGCTGGAGCGGAAGACCCGGCGCAAGCGCTTGCAGTCCTCGAAGGAGATCGTGAAGCGCAGGAAGTAGGAGCCACCCATGGGACGGTCGGTGAAGAAGGGGCCGTACGTCGAGCCCAAATTGCTCAAGCGGATCGAGGAGATGAACCGAAGCCGGGACAAAAAGGTTCTGAAAACCTGGTCCCGGCGCTCCACCATCACCCCGGAGTTCGTGGGGCACACGCTGGCCGTGCACAACGGGAAGAAGTTCATCCCGGTCTACGTCACGGAGAACATGGTGGGCCACAAGCTGGGGGAGTTCTCCCCCACCCGCACCTTCCGGGGCCACGGAGCCCACACGGCCCGGTCCACTGCCTTGAAGTAGGAGTCGCCACCTGTGGAGGCGCGTGCGGTCGCGAAGTTCGTCCGGGTTCCCCCGCGGAAGGCCCGGTGGGTCATTGACCTCATCCGGGGGCGGGAGGTCTCCGCAGCGCTGGCGGCGGTCCGGTTCACCCCGAAGCAGGCCGCCCGGATCATCGAGAAGGTCCTGAAGTCGGCCGTGGCGAACGCCCAGCACAACCACGGTGTCCGGGACCCGGATCGCCTGTACGTGAAGACCGCCTTCGTGGATCAGGGGCCGGTGCTGAAGCGGTTCCGGCCCCGGGCGATGGGGCGGGCCACGCCCATCCACAAGCGGATGTCGCACATCACGATCGTCCTGGACGAGCGACCGTCGGCCGGGGAGTAGGGGGGAGCCGTGGGGCAGAAGACGCATCCGCTGGGATTCCGGCTCGGGGTGATCAAGACCTGGAAGTCCCGGTGGTTCGCCACCCGGAACTACGCCGACACGCTGCACGAGGACCTGGCCATCCGGCGGTGGATCAAGTCCCGGCTGTACCATGCCGGGATCTCCTCGATCGAGATCGAGCGGAAGGCGAGCCAGGTCCGGATCATCGTGCACACGGCCCGGCCCGGGATCATCATCGGGAAGCGGGGGGCCGAGGTGGACAAGCTCCGGCTGGACTTGGCCCGCATGATCCGGGCCAAGGACATCCACCTGGACATCGTCGAGGTCCGGAAGGCCGAGCTGGACGCGCAACTCGTGGCGGAGCAGGTGGCCGGCCAACTGGAGCGGCGGGTGGCCTTCCGGCGGGCCATGAAGAAGGCCGTGACCTCTTCCCTCCGGCTGGGGGCGCAGGGGGTCCGGGTCGCCTGCGCCGGCCGGTTGGCCGGGGGTGAGATCGCGCGGAGGGAGTGGTACCGCGACGGACGGGTGCCGCTGCATACCCTGCGGGCTGACATTGACTACGGGTTTGCCCAGGCCTACACGACCTACGGCGTCATCGGCGTGAAGGTCTGGATGTTCCACGGGGAGGTCCTGCCGGAGGGGCGGCGGGAGGGGCTCCCCGAACTGGGGGTGATCACGCCCCCGCGGGCCCGGCGCCGCGAGGACCGGGAGGGGCGCCGCGGCCGCCGCGCACCCGGCTCGCCGGCGGAGCCGGGCCGCTAGGCGGCTTGCGGGATGCTCCAGCCAAAGCGCGTCAAGTACCGGAAACAGCAGCGGGGTAAGCGGCGGGGGATCGCCACCCGGGGCTCCGTGCTGACCTTCGGGGAGTACGGGCTCAAGGCGCTGGAGGCGGCCTGGATCACCAACCGGCAGATCGAGGCGGCCCGGCGGGCCATCACCCGCCACGTGAAGCGGGGCGGTCGGGTCTGGATCCGGATCTTCCCCGATAAGCCGGTCACGGCCAAGCCGGCCGAGACCCGCATGGGGAAGGGGAAAGGGGCCCCGGAGGGATGGGTGGCCGTCGTCAAGCCCGGCCGGATCCTGTACGAGATGGAAGGGGTGACGGAGGCGGAGGCCCGCGCGGCCATGCGTCTCGCCGCCCACAAGCTCCCCATCTCCACCCGGTTCGTGGCCCGGCGGCGGTTGGGGGAGTAGCGGCATGACGGCCCGCGAGCTCAGGGAGTTGAGCGAGGGGGAGCTGACGGAGAAGGCCAGGGCCTTCCGGGAGGACCTGTTCAAGCTCCGGCTTCGGGGGTCGGTGGGCCAGATCGAGAACCCCATGCGGATCCGCGTGCTCCGGCGCGACCTGGCACGGATCGCCACCGTGCTCCGGGAGCGCGCCCGGACGACGGCGGTGACCGAAAAGGGCGGGGCCTAGCCATGGAGAGGGAAGCGCGCTCGCGCCGCAAGACGGTGGTCGGGATGGTGGTGAGCGACCGGATGCGGAAGACGGTGGTCGTGGCCGTCGAGCGGGTCTACCGGCACGCCGACTACAACAAGCTGCTCCGGCGCCGGACGAAGGTGAAGGCCCACGACGAAGAGAATGCGTGCAAGGTGGGGGACCGGGTCCTGTTGGCGGAGACCCGGCCCCTCAGCCGCGAGAAGCGGTGGCGGGTCGTCCAGATCGTCCAGAAGGCCGTCTAGCGCAGGAGAGAGCAGACTGGAGACCGGAGAGGGGAGACCGCGCCGTCCCAGCCTCGTCTCCGGGCCCCTGGTGGGCCGGGGGGGCCTGACCGGGCACCGGGCACACGGGGGGGTTCCGAGCGATGATCGGCCTTCGGACCATTCTGGATGTGGCGGACAACTCCGGGGCGAAGCGCATCTCCCTCATCAAGGTCCTGGGGGGGTCGGCCAAGCGGTACGCGCGCCTGGGGGACGTCATCGTGGCCAACGTGAAGGAGGCGGTCCCCGAGGGGACCGTGAAGAAGGGAGACGTGGTGAAGGCGGTGGTGGTCCGGACCGTGAAGGAGTACCGACGGATTGACGGCTCCTACATCAAGTTCGATCGGAATGCCGCCGTCCTCATCAACGAACACCACGACCCGGTGGGGACCCGGATCTTCGGCCCGGTGGCCCGCGAACTCCGGGAACACAAGTTCATGAAGATCGTGTCGCTCGCCCCCGAGGTGATCTAGGGGGTGCGGGGGGGACCGTGGGCAAGTTCGACCTCCTGCCGGTCCGGAAGAACGACCTGGTCCAGGTCATCGCCGGGAAGGACAGGGGGAAGCGGGGGAAAGTAGTCCGGGTCATCCCGAAGCTTGACCGGATCCTGGTGGAGAAGCTCAACCTCGTGAAACGGCACACCAAGCCGGGCCGCCTGAGCCAGCAGGGAGGGATCCTGGAGCGGGAGAACCCGCTGCACGTCTCGAACGTCCTCGTCGTGTGCGCCAAGTGCGACAAGGCGGTCCGGACGGGGCGCTCCTTTCTGGCGGACGGGCGAAAGGTGCGGGTCTGCAAGTCCTGCGGGGAGGTCATTGACTGATGGCGGAGCCGGCGGGCAAGAAGGGGAAGAAGGAGCCAAAGGGGAAGCCGGCGGCAGCCCCCCCGGCACCGGCGGCACCCACCGTCCCGCCCCGCCTCCGGGAGCGCTACCGGCAGGAGATCGTCCCGGCCCTCATGAAGCAGTTCGGGTACGGGAACCGCCTCCAGGCCCCCCGCCTGGAGAAGGTGGTCCTGAACATGGGGCTGGGGGAGGGGGTCGCGAATACCAAGGTGATTGACGCGGCCGTGGAGGAACTGGCCGTGATCACGGGGCAGCGGCCCGTCGTCACGCGGGCCAAGAAGGCGGAGGCCGCCTTCAAGCTCCGGGCCGGCATGGCGATCGGGGCGAAGGTCACGCTCCGAGGGGATCGGATGTACGAGTTCCTGGACCGGCTCCTCTCCGTCGCCCTCCCCCGGATCCGGGACTTCAGGGGGGTGCCGCCCAAGTCCTTCGACGGGCGCGGGAACTACGCCCTGGGGGTCCGGGAGCAACTCATCTTCCCCGAGATCCGCTACGACAAGGTGGAGGCGACCCGGGGGATGGACATCTGCATCGCGACGAGCGCCCGCACCGACGAGGAGGCCCGGGCGCTCCTCGAGCAACTCGGTTTCCCCTTCCGGAAGTAGCCGGACGGACGGGAGAGGCATGGCGAAGAAGTCGTTGGTCCTGAAGGCGCAGCGGGAGCCCAAGTTCAAGGTCCGCGGGTACCACCGCTGCCGGATCTGCGGGCGCCCGCGCGGGTACCTGCGGCGGTTCCAGATGTGCCGCATCTGCTTCCGGAATTTGGCCCTGCGGGGGGAGATCCCGGGAGTCATCAAGGCCTCCTGGTAGCCCAGCCGGGCGCGGGGAGCGGGGCACCGCCCGCGGGGAGCGCGCATGAGCATGACGGACCCGATTGCGGATATGCTGACCCGGATCCGGAACGGGAGCCGGGCGCTGCACGAGCGGGTGGACATCCCCACCTCGCGGATCAAGGTCGAGATCGCCAGGATCCTGAGGGACGAAGGGTTCATCCGAAACTACCGGCTCGTCGAGGGAGAGAAGCAGGGGGTGCTCCGTCTCTACCTGAAGTACGGTCCGGACAACGCGCGGGTCATCACGGACATCCAGCGGGTCAGCCGCCCGGGCCTGCGATTCTATGCCGGGGTCCGGAACTTTCCCCGGATCCGGAGCGGCCTGGGCCTCACGATCGTTTCCACCTCCAAGGGCCTCATGACGGATCGCGCGGCCCGGGAGGGCGGACTCGGCGGCGAGGTCCTCTTCGCCGTCTGGTAGGAGAGAGACGTGTCGCGCATAGGGCGCCTCCCGGTGCCGATCCCGGAAAAGGTCACCGTCGCCCTCCAGGACGGGACCGTGCACGTGGAGGGTCCGAAGGGCCGGCTGAGCCTGTCGGTCCCCCCGGCGATTACGGTGGAGGTCGCCGACCGGAAGATCGTCTGCCGCCGCCCGTCCGATGAGAAGCGGCACCGGGCGCTGCACGGCCTCACCCGGGCCCTGCTGGCCAACATGGTCACCGGGGTCACGGCCGGCTTCATCCGGAAGCTGGAGATGGTGGGGGTGGGGTACCGGGCCGCCGCCCAGGGGCGGACCCTGACCCTCTCGCTCGGGTACTCCCGGCCGGTCGTCTATGCGGTCCCGGCGGGGATCGCGGTGGGGGTGGAGAACCAGACCCTGATCACCGTGTCCGGTGCCGACAAGCAACTGGTGGGAGCGGTGGCGGCCAAGATCCGCTCCTTCCGGAAGCCGGAGCCCTACAAGGGGAAGGGGATCAAGTACCTGGAGGAGCGGATCCGCCGGAAGGCCGGGAAGACGGGCGCCTAATATGGGTGACGCGAGGGCCATCGCGATCGCGCGCGTGAAGCGCCACCGCCGGGTCCGGAAGAAGGTGACGGGGCGGCCGGAGCGGCCGCGCCTGTCGGTCTTCAGGAGCGCCCGACACATCTACGCCCAGATCATCAACGACCTGGAGGGCCGGACGCTGGTTGCCGCCTCCACCCTCTCCCCCGAACTGCGGGCGAAGGGGAAGGAGGGGCGGAAGACCGCCCAGGCGAAGCAGGTGGGGGCGCTCCTGGCGGAGCGGGCGCTGGCCGCCCAGATCCGCCAGGTGGTCTTCGACCGGGGCGGATACCGCTTCCACGGCCGGGTGAAGGCGCTCGCGGAGGCGGCCCGGGAGAAGGGACTCCAGTTCTAGGGGGGCAAAGGAGAGGGGTGTGGCGAGGATCAGCACCGAGGGGTTGAACCTGGTGGAGCGGGTGATCAACATCAACCGCGTCGCCAAGGTGGTGAAGGGGGGACGGCGGTTCTCCTTCAGCGCCCTGGTGGCGGTCGGGGATATGGCGGGGCACGTGGGGCTGGGCCTGGGGAAGGCCAACGAGGTCCCGGAGGCCATTCGGAAGGGGATCGAGGCGGCCAAGAAGGACCTGGTGCTGATCCCCCTCCTCAACCAGACCCTCCCCCACGAGATCCTCGGGAAGTACGGAGCGGGGCGGGTGGTCCTGAAGCCGGCGGCCCCGGGGACCGGAGTGGTGGCCGGAGGGGCGGTGCGGGCCATCCTGGAGGCGGCTGGCGTCCGCAACGTCCTGTCCAAGTCGCTGGGGAGCAACAATCCCCACAACGTCGCCAAGGCCACCATGATGGGCCTTCGGCAGATGCAGACCCCCGAGGACATCGCCCGGCTCCGGGGGCGGGCGGGCGGGACCGGTGCGGGGGCCGCGGAGGCCGAGCGTGGCTGAGGCGCCCGGACAGGTGCGGATCACGCTGGTCCGGAGTGTGATCGGCCACCCTCGCGGTCAGCGGGTGGTGGTCCGGGCGTTAGGGCTGCGCCGCATCCGGCAGACGGTCACCCGCGCGGACACCCCAGTCCTCCGGGGCATGCTGGCCCGGGTCCAACACCTGGTGCGGGTTGAGGCGGGCGGGCGCTGAGGCGCCCCCGCGGGATGCATGGGCATGCGACTGCACACGCTGAAGCCGGCTCCGGGGTCCCGCAGGCGCCGCAAGCGGGTCGGGCGGGGCGCGGGGTCGGGGCACGGGCAGACCTCCGGCCGGGGGGACAAGGGGCAGAAGGCGCGCTCCGGGCCGGGTCTGCGCCCCTGGTTCGAGGGGGGGCAGATGCGCCTGACCCAGCGGCTGCCAAAGCGCGGGTTCACGAACGTCTTCCGGAAGACCTACGCCCTGGTCAACGTTCGGGACCTGGAGGCGCGGTTCGAGGCTGGCAGTGAGGTGACCCCCCAGGCCCTCCTGGAACGGGGCCTCGTCGCCGCCCTGCGGGACGGGGTGAAGGTGCTGGGGGACGGGGACCTTCAGAAGGCGCTCACGGTGCGGGCGCATCGGTTCTCCAAGAGCGCGGCCGGGAAGATCGCTGCGGCTGGGGGGAAGGCAGTGGTGATCGGGCCATGATGGGGCAGGCGGCCAACATCTTTCGGGTCCCGGAACTGCGGAAGCGGATCCTCTATACCTGTCTGCTCCTCATTGTCTATCGGATCGGCTCCCACGTCCCCACCCCCGGAATTGACGCCGAGGCCCTGACCGCCCTCTTCAGCCAGGCGGCCGGGACCCTCTTTGGCTTCCTCGACCTCTTCTCGGGCGGCGCATTCCGTCGGCTCTCCGTCTTCGCCCTGGGGATCATGCCCTACATCAACGCCTCCATCATCATGCAACTCCTGGCGGTCGTCATCCCGGCCCTGGAGCGGCTCAGCAGGGAGGGGGAGGCGGGCCGGAAGAAGATCACCCAGTACACCCGCTACGGCACGGTCTTTCTCTCTCTGGTGCAGGGCCTGGGGATCGCCATCGGGCTGGAGGGCCAGGGCGTGGCCCTGCACCCGGGGTGGGGCTTCCGCTTCACCACCACCCTCACCCTGGTGACCGGGGCCATCTTCATCATGTGGCTCGGGGAGCAGATTTCGGAGCGGGGGATCGGCAACGGGATCTCCCTC
>CAZRDA010000044.1:0-9970 GCA_964598715.1 uncultured bacterium
GGCCGCCGAGAACTCGGTGGCTGGCCAGATGATCTCCCGCTCGGTCCGGGACCCCTCTTTGAACCGGATGTGCGGCCTGGTCAGGCCAAAATGGTAGAACTCCTCAGGATCTATCGTCGCAAAGGGCTCCGCCGACCAGGCCCGGGCCAGGTGGCGGGCCGCCATGGTGGCCGACTCCGAGGCGTCATTCCATCCGCCGAAGGCCATGAGGAGGACCGGCCGGCGGAGTCGCTCGGGGAGGCCGTGGATCGTCAGCGGGCTGGGCATGCTCTCCCCGTCACGGGCCGACCTGAATCGGGTTCTCCAGGTCGTCCTCCCACTCGTACCAGGAGCCGGCGAAGTTCACCGCGTTCGGGAACCCGGCCATGGTGAGGGCGAGGAGACCGACGGAGGCTGAGACACCGGCGTTGCAGTACGTAATGACCTTCCGGTCCGGGGCGCACCCGGCCGCCTCGTAGAGGGCCCGCAGGGCCGCCGGGTCCTTGAAGGTCCGGTGCTCCCCCTCGACCAGGGTGTTTCCGGGGACGTTCAACGCCCCCGGGATCCGGCCCTTCCGGCTCCCGCGCCCGATCTCGCCCCGGTACTCCCGCGGGTTCCGGCAGTCCACCAGGGTGACCGTCGGGTCGCTAAGCGCCTCCAGGACCTCCTTCGACGAGACCCGCCACTCGGGCCGGACCCGCGCGGTGAAGGTGGCCGGCGGGTGGGCCGGGAGAGCTGCCGTCACCGGGCGCCCTTCGGCGACCCACTTGGGGAAGCCCCCGTTCAGGACCTTCACCGCCGGGTGCCCGTAGTAGTTCAGCACCCACCAGAGGCGAGGGGCGATGTGGGCGTTGTCGTCGTAGGCGATGACCGTGTGCCCATCGCCGATCCCGAAGCTGCCCAGCAGGGCGGCGAGGGCGTCCGGTGTCGCCACCGTCATCTGGATCGGGGCGGTCGTGTCCACCAAGTCGGTCAGCCAGTCGAGATAGACGGCTCCCGGGATGTGCCCGGCGAGGTACGCGTCCCGCTTTGCCGCGTACCAGGGCTTCGGGGCGTCGGAGGGGCGGATGCTCCCCCGGACGTCCACGATCCGGATGGCGGGGTCTTCCAGGCGGGCGGCCAGCCAGTCGGTCTCGATCAGGGGGAAGTCAGGCCGCTGCTCCGTCATAGCGTTTCCTCCCGCGGCGCGCCAGGCCGTGACGCTTTCCCGGCCTGTTGGTGTAGTCTAGCGCATTCCCGCGGGCGCCGCACCAGTCTGGTTTGGCCGGGGCTGGTTGCCCGCGGGCGGCCCCCGGCGTAGAATCGGGACTCGGCGGAAGGAGCGGGCGGGAGGGCGCCGGCCGAGAGGAGGCAAGCCATGGCGTTCGAGGGGTTCTCCGCGAAGGACTTCGAGGTCTTCAACATACCCGATTTTGCCGGGCGGATGAGCAAGATCCGCGCCCAGATCCAGCCGAAGCTGCTCGCCCTGGGCGATGCGCTCGCCCCGACCCTGGCCGGCGCGGTCGGGGGCGACATGTTCGCCCACGTCGCCAAGCACATGCGGCGGATCGTGAATCCCCCGGGGGACACCTGGGTGGCCTTCGGGCCGGAGAAGCGGGGCTACAAGAAGGCCCCGCACTTCAAGGTGGCCATCTCGCGCCACTGCGTGCGATTCCTCTTCGAGGTCGGCCCGGAGTACGCCGAGAAGGCGAAGTGGGGCGCCGCCTGGCAGCGGCAGGCGGGGAGCCTCGTGCCCGCCCTCCGGAAACTGAAGGGCCTCGGCTGGTACAAGAACGAGCACGACGAGGAGCCGGCGGCGGACCTGCACGAGATGTCGCCTGAGACCCTCAAGGCCCTGCCCCGGGAGTTGATCCGCCGGCGGGACGGCCAACTGGTCCTCGGCCGTCGTCTCGCCGCTGCGGAGGTCAGCCGGATGCGGCCCGCCGATTTCGAGCAGGCCGCCAGGGCCGCCTTCAAGGAGATCGTTCCCCTCTACAAGCTCCGGTAACGGTTGCGAGGGCTCAGCTCTCGCAGGCGGAGATCGCTCATGTCCGAGCAAGGGACTAGCGCAGCGGGGATCACGTGGGACCTGACGGATCTCTTCGCCTCCCACGATGACCCACGGATCGAGACGACGCTGGAGGAGTGCCGCCGCCGGGCCGATGCCTTCGCTGTCCGCTATCGGGGAACGATCCACTGGGCGGGCAGCCCCTCGGCCGAGGCGCTCCTCGGCGGCCTGAAGGAACTCGAGGCGATCCATGAGGCCCTCGGCCGGGTCGGAGCCTACGCGGGGCTCCTCTATGCCTCGGACACGGCCCGCCTGGAGTACCAGAACCTCCAGCAGCGCGTGGAGGAGGCGGGGACCGATCTGGCCAACCGCCTCCTCTTCTTCGAGTTAGAGTGGCTGTCCCTGGAGGAGGGGGCGGCCCAGAGCCTCCTCCGGGAGCCGGCGCTTGCCCCCTACCGGCACCACCTCGGGACGCTGCGCCGCTTCCGCCCCCACAAACTCTCGGAGGCGGAGGAGAAACTCGTCAACGAGCGGGACAATACCGGACGGCGGGCCTTTGGCCGCCTCTTTGCGGAACTCACCTCCGGCCTCGCATTCCCCGTCGAGAAAGACGGCCGGGTCCGGGACCTCACCTTGAGCGAAACCCTGGCCCTTCTCTACCAGCCCGACCGGGCCCTCCGGCGTCGCGCCGCCGAGGTCCTCTATGACGTGCTGGCCCGGCACGGCCTCGTCCTCACCGTGACCTACGACACCCTCGTCCAGGACCATCTGGTGATGGACCGACTGCGCCGCTATCCCCACCCGATGGCCGAGCGGCACCTGGGCAACGAGATTGACCACGAGGCGGTCGAGCGGATGCTTCGGGTCTCTGAGGCGAACTACGACATCGCCCAGGAGTACTTCTCCCTGAAGGCCGGCCTCCTTGGCCTGCCGCGCCTCGCCCTCTACGACCAGTACGCGCCGGTGGGGGATCGCCTGCCGGCCTGCACCTTCGACCGGGCGCGCGAGGTCATCCTGGATGCCTTCGGTGCCTTCTCCCCGGTCTTCAGGGAGGTCGCCGGGCAGTTCTTTGCCCGGCGCTGGATTGACGCCGAGATCCGCAAGGGGAAGCAGGGAGGGGCGTTCTGCAGCAGCCCCTCCCCGGCCCTGCATCCCTACATCCTCTGTAATTACACCGACAACCTCCGGGATGTGATGACCGTGGCTCACGAACTGGGCCACGGGCTCCACGGCCATCTGGCGCGCAAGCAGACCCCCTTCAACTATTACAGTCCGCTGACCACGGCGGAGACCGCCTCCGTCTTCGGGGAGTTCCTGGTCTTCGACCACCTGCTCCGGGAGGAGGCGGACCCGGCGGTGCGGCTCGCGCTCCTCTGCGGGAAGATCGAGGATGCGTTCGCCACCGTCTTCCGCCAGACCGTCCTGACCCGCTTCGAGCAGGAGGCTTTCTCGCGCCGGAAGGGGAGCCGGTTCACGGCAGAGACGCTTGGGGAGGCCTGGCTCAACGCCAACCGGCGCTACTACGGCGAGGCGGTGGAAATCCCGGAAGGCTACCGCTGGGGGTGGTCCTACATCCCGCATTTCATCCACACCCGCTTCTACTGCTACGCCTACGTGTTCGGCGAACTGCTCGTCCTGGCCCTCTACCGGATGTACCGCGAGCAGGGGGCGGCCTTCGTCCCCCGCTACCTGGCCCTCCTGGAGGCGGGAGGGTCCGACGCCCCCGAGACCCTCCTCGCCCCCCTAGGCGTGGACTTCCGCGAGCCCGCCTTCTGGCAGAAGGGGTTCGACGAGATCCGGCGGCTGGTCACGCAGGCGAAGGCGCTGGCGGGGGAGTCGCGTGGCCTCCGGGCTCGTTGACGCCCACGCTCACCTCTCCGCCGCGGAGTTCCGGGACGATCTCGAGACGGTCCTGGCCGGGGCCGCCGCAGCCGGTGTGACCCGGATCATCACGGTCGGCGAGACCCTGGAGGACGCCGAGGCGAATGTCGCCCTGGCGGCGCGCTTCCCTCAGGTCAAGGTCTGCGCCGGGCTCTACCCTACCATCCTCGACCGCGAGGCCGCGGCGGCGCTGCTGGCCTTCATCCGCGCGCACCGGGATACCCTCGTCGGGATCGGGGAGGTGGGCCTCGACCACTGGGTCGTGAAAGACGCCGCGGACCGGAACCTCCAGCGGCAGATCTTCGCAGAGTTCATCGCGCTCTCCAACGAACTGGACCTCCCCTTGAACGTTCACTCGCGCTCGGCCGGCCGCGCCACGGTCCAGTTCCTCAAGGAGGAGGGGGCCCGCCGGGCCCTCCTGCACGCCTTCGACGGCAAGGCTTCGGCCGCCCTGGAGGGGGCGGCGGCCGGGTTCTTCTTCTCGATTCCCCCGTCCGTCGTCCGGTCCGTGCAGAAGCAGAAACTCGTCAGGGCCCTGCCGCTGGAGCGCCTCCTCCTGGAGACCGACTCCCCGGTACTGGGGCCGGACCCCGGCGCCAGAAACGAGCCGCGCAACCTCCGCATCGCCTGCGAAGCGGTCGCCGACCTGAAGGGCGTCCCCTTCGAGGAAGTGGCCGAGCGGACCACGGCGAACGCTCGCCAGCTCTTCCCCCTGGCCTTCGGTTAGGGCCTGGGGCTGCGCCGGCGCCACCAGCGGCGCCCAGTCGTTCACGGATACTCCGGGCTAGGAGGCGGGGACCGTCCGGCCGGCTGCCCACGTCCGGAGGGCCTCGATGTCCTCGCGGCGCAGGACGGAGAGGGGGTGGGTGTTGCGCACCTCCTCCAGAATGAGGTCGGTGCTGAGGTCGGCCTTGCGGGAGAAGGCGGCGTGCAGGGCCGCGACGATGGCCTGCTCGAGTTCGGCCCCGCTGAACCCCTCGCTCGCCGCCGCCAGGGCCTTGAGGTCGAACCCTGCCGGGTCCCGCTTGCGGCGGGCCAGGTGGATCTTCAGGATATCGGTCCGCTCCTGGGCGCTTGGCAGATCCACGAAGAAGACCTCGTCGAAGCGGCCCTTGCGCATGAGTTCGGGCGGGAGGGCCCCCGCATCGTTACAGGTCGCCACGAGAAAGATCGGGGCCTTGCGCTCCTGGAGCCAGGTGAGGAGCCGCCCGTACAGGCGCTTCGAGAGGCCGGCGTCGCTCTCGCCGCTCCTGGTGTAGGCGAACCCCTTTTCGATCTCGTCAATCCAGAGGACCACCGGCGCCATCCCTTCCGCCACGGTAAGGACCCTTTCCAGGTTCTTCTCCGACTCCCCGATGAACTTGTTGTAGAGGCGCGTCGCCTCGAGCTTGAGGAGGGGCAGGCCCCACTCCCTCGCCACCGCCTTGACACAGGAGCTCTTCCCGCACCCCTGCACTCCGAGGAGGAGGACCCCCCGCGGAGCCTCCACCCCGAAGGCGCGGGCTTCGGCGGTGAAGGCGGCCTTGCGGGTGGCGAGCCAGCCTTTGAAGCGGGCGAGGCCCCCCACGGCCTCGAGACCGGTCGCCTGCGGGATGAACTCAAGCAGACCGTCCCGCTCGATCATCTCCTTCTTGACCTGGAGGAGGATGTCGGTCTGCGGTCGCCCCGAGGCCAGGCGCTCCACCGCCAGGCGCGCGAGCGCCCGCTCCGCCTCGACGAGCGTGAGGCCGCGCAGTCCCGCCACGATTTTTTCCCGGTCGGCGGCGGAAAGGTCGAAGCGGACCCGGTGCTGGGCGGCCAGGCGCGGGAGGCTCCGCTCGACCAGCGCCGTGAGTTCCGGCTCCCCGGGCAAGTCCAGGCGGAAGGTCACCCCCACGCGCTGGAGTTCCGTGGGGACCGTGATGCTCGGACCGGAGACGATCAGGGTCCGCCCGTCCCGGCTGGAGATCGGGCAGAGGTCCCGGACCTTCCGGACGACGACGGCATCCTCCAGGTACCGGTGGAAATCCTTCAGGAGGTAGAGGGCGGCGGCGGTGAGACTCGCAAGGTTCTGGAGCGCCTTCAGGGGGGCCTGGGAGTCGTAGAGGCACGGGGCGGTCCCACCGCGCCGCAGACCCTCAGTGGCAGTCCAGGTGTAGATGGGGAGGCCGAGGCGGGCCGCGACCTCTTCGACCAGGGCCTGGAGCCGCTCCTCCTCGTGGGTCTCCACGAAGATCAGGGGATGCCAGGAACGGATCAGGATCTCGAGGTCGCTGAGCGGGATCACGGGTTCCTCCCGGAGCGTGCTGCGGCCAGCCAGCACTTGCAGGTTCTATACCAGCGAGGGAGTGCAGACTGGGGCGGCAGGCCGTGGCCGTCAGGGCTTGAGGTAGCGCCGTAGCCCGTCCTCCAGGCGCTCGAAGGTGATCCCGAAGACCCGGATGGTCTCGCTCGGGTCCACTAACTCCTCCATCAGGATGAAATCAATGGCCGCCGGCGAGAGCGGCGGCGTCGGCAGCAGGGTCATGGGGAGGGCAGCCAGCTTCATGAGCAGGGCCGGCTGGTGGAAGAGGAACCGGCGCTTGCCCAGGACGCGCATCACGGTCCGGATGATCTCGTCCATGGTGAGGATCTCGGGGCCGCCGAGTTCGAACACCTTCCCCGTGGCCTCGGTCTTGTGGACGGCGGCCGCCGCCACGGCGGCCACGTCGAAGACCGAGACCGGCTGCACCCGGCTCTTGCCGCTGCCGATGACCGGGACCACCGGCAGGTAGCGGACAAAGGTCACGAACTTGTTCAGGCTCCGATCCTCGGGGCCGTAAATCCAGGAGGGGCGGAGGATCACGTACTGCATCCCGCTCAGCCGGATCCGCTCCTCCGCCATAACCTTCGCCTGGAACCAGGGCTGAGTCTTGACCGGCGAGGTCCCCGCCCCGCTCAGGTAGATGAACCGCTGCACCCCGTTGTCCACGCAGGTCCAGATCAGCCGGGCCGTCCCCATCCCGTCAATGTTCAGGTAGGTGTAGCCCCTGCGCGGGTTCTCCACCGGATGGTTGGGGAACTGGACGCAGTGGACGATGCAGTCCATCCCGCGGGTGGCCGCCTTGAGCGAGGCCTCGTTGGTCACGTCCCCCGCCACCATCTGGACCCGCTCTCCCCACCGGTTCTGGGCGGCGGGGGTCCGGGTCAGACAGAAGATCTCGTCCTGGCCCTTCACGAGTTCATCAATGATGTGGGAGCCGATAAACCCCCGGCCCCCCGTCACCAGGATCTTCATGGCGCCTCCCCCCTTTCCCTCTCCTGCTGCGTTCACCCGACTCCGGCAGCCCTTCCTTTGTAGCCTTCCTCAGGCTCCTCACCCAAGGGAAAAACGCGGGGCATCTTCGCTTTACCCCACAAGATGCTTCCAGGAAGGCATTTCCTCCAGACTCTTGACGGCCAAACTGTTGTTTAGTATATTGAAGCCATGATGACCGCCTCACCCCTGGCCGGACCCGGCCGCCGGCCTGTCACGTTCCGCGATCTGCTGGGTGAGCCGCCCCCGCGGCTCCTGCTCCTCACGGGCCCCCGCCTCACCCTGCAACTCGGGACCGCCTTCGCCGCGAGGCGGCTCCTCCGGGGGGGCCGGGTCCTGTACGTGGACGGGGCGAATGCCTTCAACCCCTACATCCTCGTCCGGATCGCGCGGCGGGCCGGAGCGGACGCCCGAACCCTCCTGGGTCGCCTGAAGGTGAGTCGCGCCTTCACCTGTCATCAATTGGAGACGCTCCTCTGCGAGCGGCTGGCCGCGGCGGTGATCGCCGAGCGCCCCGCCCTGGTAGTGGTGGCCGGGTGGAGTGACCTTTTCCACGACGAGAACGTCCCGGAACGGGAGGCGATGCGGCTCCTGGAGCGGACGGTGAGGGCGGTGCGGTACCTCGCGGCCCGGGCCGTCCCGGTCCTGGGGACCCATCTCACCGAGCCCGAGACGGGGCGGCTGTCGCGGCTCACCGCCTGCCTCACGGCCGCCGCGGAGGGGGTCATCGCCGTGACCCGCGAAGAGGGGGAGGTTCACCTGCGGCGAGTCAAGCCGCCATCACCCGCCCTGCCCCCCCTCGCGGTGGAGGAGGGGAGCCTCCTCCCGTTTTTCAGCCTGCGCCCCGTCTGGCGGGCGGACTGACGGAGAGGGAAAGGGGGAGCGCGATGGGCCGGACCGTGATGCCGATCAGCCGCGCCATTGAGGAGGAGTTCCAGTCCTGGGGGAAGTTCCGCCGGGCCCTCAGGAAGGAGGACCAGGAGGCGCTGGAGGCCATGTTCTGCGCCGCCAAGTTCCACGTGGCGGCCGCCGCCTACGCCTCGCGCCTCAGCCCGCTGGAGGCGATCCTGGTCTCCGTCCTCCTGGAGCACCAGAAGGCGCTCGCCCGCCTGGAGCAGAAACTCCTTGCGCCTGACGCCCCGGGCGGCGATACATAAGATCCGGGATGCACCGCCCCAAGAGGAGAGCCGACGTGCCTTCCCGGTCAGCATCGCTGCCCCGCCTGCAGGTTCGCCCGCTCACCCCGAAGCGATGGCCCGAACTTGTGATCCCCGACGCCTTCGCATGGACCGGGACGGCCGCGGCGTTCCGGCGGGCCGGCTTCGTCGAGGTGCTGCGGCGCTCGGCCACCCGACCGATCATGCGATTCGTCGTTGGGGGGGAGTCGCGATAGCGATGGCGGTCCCCGCCGTGCTCTTTCTCGACGAGATCGCCGACGGGCACCCGGTGGGAGGCAAGGCGCGGGGGCTTGCACGCCTCCTCGCTGCCGGGCTTCCGGTGCCGGCGGGATTTGTCGCGGCTCCGGAGGCGACGGCCGAGGAGGTCGCCGCGGCCTACCGCCGCCTGGGGGCGCCCCGGGTGGCGGTGCGATCGTCGGCGGACGAGGAAGACGCCGAGCGGCTCTCGTACGCCGGCCAGTTCGAGACGATCCTCGGCGTGGAGGGGCTGGAGGCTCTCACACGCGCGGTCGAGGCCTGCCGGGTCTCGGCGTCGGGCTCCCGCGCGGAGAGTTACCGGCCGGAGACCCCGCTGCGGCCGCACCGGATGTGCGTCATCGTCCAGCGCATGCTGGAGCCGGAGTACGCGGGGGTCGCCTTTGCGGGGCTGGACGGCACGCTGCTGGTCGAGGGCGTGGCCGGTCTCGGCGACGCACTGGTCTCCGGGCGGGCCGCTCCCGCCGCCCTGCCGCCGGCGCTCCACGTCCGGGTGGAGGGGCTCGCCCGCCAGGCGGCTGAGCGCCTCGGCGGGGCGCTGGACCTCGAGTGGGCCGCCGAGCACGACCGCCTCTGGCTGCTGCAGGCCCGCCCGATCACGGCGCCGCTCCCCGCCCCGCTGCCCGAGCGGTTCCGCCTCTGGACGGCCGCTAACCTGCAGGAGGCGATTCCCCGGCCGCTCACCCCGCTGTCGGAGGAGGCGACGCGCGACAACATTCAGGAGGTCTTCCGGATCTTTTTCGTCTTCGCCGGCCTGCCTGAGGGGGATGGGCCGGCGCTGCGGCTGGTCCGGGGCTACTTCTACATGAGCTACAGCGCTCTGGCCTCGGCGATGTCGGTCCTCCCCGGCTTCCGGCTGGAGAACCTCCTCCGGATGTTTGGCGACGGGTCAGATCTGGCGCCGCGCGTGGCCTTCCGCCGGCCCCCGCGCCTCCCCTTCCTGCTCCGGCTCCCGGTGACTCTCGCCCGGCGGGCGGCCTGGGTCTGCTCCGTCGAGCGGCGGATCGGCGAGGGGCGGGAGGCGGTCCGCCGGTTCGCGGAGCAGGTGGAGTCGGCGATCGCCGGCGGTGTCTCCGACGCCGACCTCGTGGGCCTCCTGGGGTCACTCCCCGTCACGGTCCATCCGGCGGTCGAGGCGATGAGCATCTCGACCGGGATCGCCAACGGGCTCCTCAGTGCGCTGATGGGGTGGGCTTCGGGAAGGGGGGAGGAGAGCGCGGCCGCCGCCGCGGCCGCCCTGACCAGCGCGGGGGAGATCGAGAGCCTGCGGCCGGTGCGGGAGGTCGCCGCGCTCGGCGACTGGCTCCGCGCGAACCCCGGGCGTCCCGATGACGATCCGGAACTCCAGGCCCGCCTCGCGCGGGTGCTCGAGGCGTGCGGGTTCCGGGGCGAGAACGAGGCCGAACTGGCGCACCC
>CAZRDA010000045.1:0-9944 GCA_964598715.1 uncultured bacterium
GCGCTCCGGCAGGCGGCCCTCAGCCTCGTGGAGACGGACGGGACCCTCACCATCCTCACCTGCTGCGTGAGCGACTTCGTCCCCCCCTTCCTGGCGGAGTACGGGATCACGCGCGACGGCCACGGCGGCGCCGTCGAGACCTCGCTCATGCTGGCCCTGGAGCCGACGGCCGTCCGCGGGGAGCCGCCCCGAGCGAGCCGCCCCGACTTTCCCCCGTTCCAGGCCCTGGCCCACCCGGAGCGCCTCTTCCCAAGCGGCCTGATGGGGGATGCCAGCAGGGCCTCGGCCGCGCTCGGGGAGCGCCTGAAGGCGTTCCTGGTGGACCGGCTCGTCGAGGTGCTGATGCGCGCCGAGGCCCCGGGTGCGGGAGCGGGGGGGCCCCGCTGAGTATCCCCCTTGTCCCTGGTGGCACGGCCCTTGCTTGCGATGATGCGGGTGGGCATCTTCTATCATAAGTCGTTCAGCCGGCGGTCATACCTCACGGTGGGCCGCCGGCTGGCCGACTTTCCGGGAGCGCTCGAACCGCTCCTCCGGAACCAGGCATTCCTCCTGTTCACGTGCCCCGAGGCTCCCGACGAGTGGATCCTCCGGGTGCACGATCCGGCGCTCATCCCGGGGGTGGAGGCCGACCCCCTCTGAAGCACGGCGCGCGCCTCCGTCGGGGGTGTGGTGGCGGCGGCCGAGGGCCTCGCGGACGGGGCCTTCGAGCGGGCCTTCGCCTTCATCGGAGCGGGGGGGCACCACGCCGGCCGGGACTACTTTGGCGGCTACTGCTGCTACAACGATGTGGTCATCGCGATTGCCCATCTGCGGGCGACCCGGGGGATCCGGCGGTTCGCCATCCTGGACACCGACGCCCATCACGGGGACGGGACGCGCGATCTCACCGCGCGGGACCCGGAGGTGCTGCACGTCTGCATCTGCGGGGCATCCTCCATCTCGCCGGACGGGACCAAGGTGGATGTGCCGCTGCCGGAGGCCCTGCGGCAGGGGACGGCTGACCCGGACGCCCTGTACCTCAAGACCGCGGAGGCAGCCTTCGCGGAGCGGGCCGCCGCCTTCCGGCCCGATCTCACCGTCTGGTACTTCGGCTTCGACGGGCACCGGGGGGACTACGGGGACATGGGGCTGAGCGCGAAATGCTTCCTGGGCCTGGCCGACTTGATGACTCGCGTGGCTGACCAGGCCTCGGGGGGGAAGTTGCTCACCGTCCTCGGGGGTGGCTCCCGGACCGACCTCGCGACTGCGCTCATCCCGCCCATCATCGAGCGCCTGATGCGGCGGCCCGCGGAGGCCTGATGCGGCGGCCTCTCCCCCTTCTCGGCGTGCTGGCGGCCACCCTCCTCCTCGCGGCCTGCGCCGGGCCGCGCTCCGCATACGCCCCCTGGCCACCTCGGCCCGGGGACGCCGAGACCGGCCTGGCCTCGTGGTACGGGGGGAAGTTCCACGGCCGGAAGACCTCCAGCGGGGAAATCTACGATATGCACCAGATCACCGCGGCCCACAAGACGCTCCCCCTCGGGACCTGGGTGGAGGTTCTCCACCTGGAGACCGGGCGGACCATCCAGGTCCGGGTGAACGACCGGGGCCCGTTCGTCGCGGGGCGGATCATTGACCTCTCCTACGGGGCGGCCCGGATGCTGGGGATGGTGGAGGAGGGTGTGGCGCCGGTTCGTGTCCGGACGATTGCGGCCACGGCGGCGCCCGTCGCGGGGCCGAGGACGGCTTCCTCCGGCCGCTTCACCATGCAGCTCGGGTCCTTCACGAGCCGGGAGAACGCCACCGCCTTCGCCGGGACCCTCCGCCAGCGCTGGGGCGGGGTGCACGTCGTCACCGCGCGGCTCGACGGCGAGAGCGTCTTCCGGGTCCGGATGGGGACCTACCCGGACCGGGCGGAGGCGTGGAAGGCGGCAGAGGGAGTCGCCGGGGCCGGGTACGACGTGGTGATCATGCAGGTGGAGTGAGGAGGAGCGCGGAAAGCCCGGCCCGTCCTTGACACCCATTTTGCGCGCGTGCTAGCGTGGCCGCGGTTCGAACGGTTCGGCCGGTCGCGTTCGCGAGGGAGCCTATGGCCCGGAAGTTCTATACGATCCTCTTCCTTTCCGGCCAGGCGGCCGCCGCCCGCCGTCTCCAGTTGACCGAGCGGACGTTCCGGCTCCTGCTGGCGGGCGGGGCCGCGTTCCTCCTCGGCGTGACCCTCCTGGTCTTCCACTTCCTGTGGGTGCAGGTGGACCTGGCGGAGCTCCGCCGCCTGCGGGGGGAGGCTCAGGAGAAGCGGGCCCTGGAGGTCAAGATCGCCGGCCTGGAGAAAGAACTGAACCGGATGCAGGAGCTGGACCGCCGCATCCGGGACATCGCCGGCCTGGATGCGGCCCGCCCGGAGGCGCCCGCGGCGGCCGCGAAACCGGCCGCAGCCGGCGTGGGAGGGCCGGAGGAGCGCTCCCGACAGGCCTTCGAGGACGCCTTCCGGGGGAACCGGGAGCGCCTCATCGAGAAGATGTTCAACGATCTGCAGCAACTCGAACGGGAGATGGCCACCCGCCAGCAGTCCTTCGAGCAGTTGCGCGGCTTCCTTGAGCAGCAGAAGTCGCGGCTGGCCGCCACTCCTTCCATCTGGCCGGTCCGTGGCTGGCTCACCTCGGGCTATGGCCTCCGGGTCTCCCCCTTCACCGGCAACCGGCAGATGCACGAGGGGATTGACGTGGCCGGCCCGCGCGGGCTCCCGATCCTCGCCACCGCCGACGGGATCGTGACCTACTCGGGGAGGCTCGCCGGGTTCGGGAATGCGGTGGTCCTCAGCCACGGGTTCGGGTTCAAGAGCTTCTACGCCCATAACGACACGACCAAAGTCCGGATCGGCCAGACGGTCAAGCGCGGCCAGGTGATCGCTACCCTGGGCAACACGGGCTACAGCACCGGCCCTCACCTGCACTACGAGGTCCTGGTGAACGACGTCCCGGTCAACCCGATGAAGTACATCATTGACGACAACGTGGGGATTGCCTCGATCCCTGCCCAGCCCGGCGCCCCTGCGGGCGCCCCGGGCTCTGTGGCGGCGACCCTGAAGGCGGGCGGCGAGGAGGGAGTGCCGCCGCCGGCTGCCGCCCGGCGGATGCGGGGCGGGCTGGCGGGGGGCAAGGCCGCCTCGGCGGCGGCAGCCGAGCGTGGCGCCGCGGTCCGGGCGCCGCTCCCGAAGCCGCCGGCTCCCCGGGCGGGCGCGGCAGCCCCTCCCGCCCAGGCGAAACCCGAGCCGGCCGAGGCGCTCCAGGTCCCCGGCCCACCCCCCGTCCCTCCCGGCGAGAGGCATGGCTCCTCCGCCGAGGTCCCGGGCCTGATCGGGTCCCCGCTGCCCCCGGAGCGGATGGAGCGCCCCGCGCGAGAGTGAGCGGGCCTCCCAGCATCGTGCGGCGACCCCCGCCTGGCGGGGGTTTTTTTGTGCCCTGGGCGGCCGGCTTTGCCGTTGAAGCGTCACGGATGATTGTGTTACCCTACCCAAAGTCCCTGCGGGGCGTTCAAGTCGAGGCAGGACGCGAAGTTATGCGGTTCCGGCAGTAAGGGTTTGCGCGCCCGGCCGTGGGCCCGCTCGCAGGCCTGAGCAGTGCACACGAGGTAAGGCCAACCGATGATCCAGAAGATCCTGAGCAAAATCGTCGGCACCAAGAACGAGCGGGAGCTCAAGCGCCTGGCCCCCCCCGTGGGGCAGATCAATGCGCTGGAGCCGGCCATGCAAGCCTTGAGCGACGCCGAACTCAAGGCCAAGACGCCCGAGTTCAGGGAGCGGCTCGCCCGCGGGACCCCCCTCGACGAGCTCCTCCCGGAGGCCTTCGCCGTCGTCCGGGAAGTCGGCCGCCGGGTCCTGGACATGCGCCATTTTGACGTGCAACTGATCGGCGGCATGGTCCTGCACGAGGGGAAGATCGCCGAGATGGCCACCGGCGAGGGGAAGACTCTGGTCGCCACCCTCCCGGCCACCCTGAACGCGCTGCTCGGCAAAGGCGTCCACATCGTCACCGTGAACGACTATCTGGCCAAGCGGGACTCCCAGTGGATGGGGGGGATCTACCAGTTCCTCGGGCTTTCGATCGGCCTCATCCAGCACGACATGGGGGATGCGGAGCGGAAAGTCGCCTACGGCTCCGACGTCACCTACGGGACGAACAACGAGTTCGGCTTCGACTACCTCCGGGACAACATGAAGTTCGCCCTGGACCACTTCGTCCAGCGGGAACTCTTTTACGCCATCGTGGACGAGGTGGACTCCATCCTGGTAGACGAGGCCCGGACGCCGCTCATCATCTCGGGGCCGGCCGAGGAATCCACCGGGAAGTACTACGAGATTGACCGGCTCATCCCGAAACTCAGCCGGGGGGCCACCGTCGCCGGGGGGAAACTCTACGAGGCGGAGGCTCAGTCCTCCGGCGACTTCGTGGTGGACGAGAAGGCCAAGGCCGTGGCCCTCACCGAGGAGGGGGTGGCGAAGGTCGAGCGGCTCCTCTCCGTCAAGAACCTCTACGACCCGGGCAACATTGACATCCTTCACCACGTCCAGCAGGGGCTCCGGGCCCACGTCCTCTACAAGCGGGACGTGGACTACATGGTCAAGGACGGCCAGGTCATCATCGTGGATGAGTTCACCGGGCGCCTCATGCCCGGCCGCCGCTGGTCCGACGGCCTGCACCAGGCGGTGGAGGCGAAGGAGAAGGTCAAGATCGAGCGGGAGAACCAGACGTTAGCCACCATCACCTTCCAGAACTTCTTCCGGATGTACCGGAAGCTGGCCGGCATGACCGGGACCGCCGACACCGAGGCGGCCGAGTTCGCCCAGATCTACAACCTGGACGTGATGGTCATCCCGACCAACCGCTCCCTCGTCCGGACGAACCACCCCGATGTGATCTTCCGGACCGTGAAGGAGAAGTACGCCGCCGTCGTGGAGGAGATCGCAGACCTGCACGAGCAGGGCCGGCCGGTCCTGGTGGGGACCACCTCAATTGAGAAGTCGGAGGCGATCAGCGCGCTGCTGAAGCGGCGGGGCGTCCCGCACCACGTGCTGAACGCCAAGTACCATGAGAAGGAGGCGGAGATCGTCGCCCAGGCCGGCCGCTATCAGGGCGTGACCATCGCCACCAACATGGCCGGGCGCGGGACTGACATCCTCCTCGGGGGCAACCCGAAGTATTTGGCCGCCGACATGGTCCGCCGGGAAGCCGTGAACAAGGCGAAGGCCAATGGCGCCGCCTTCGAGGCCGCCCGGGAGCAGGTGCGGCGGATGATCGAGTACGGCCTCCTCGAGACTCCGGACCCCGACGCCTACGCTGCTGCCCTCGCCACGGTGAGCCGGGCCTGCGACGAGGAGCACAAGCAGGTCGTTTCCCTCGGCGGCCTGCACATCCTGGGGACCGAGCGGCACGAGGCCCGCCGCATTGACAATCAACTGCGCGGCCGGGCCGGCCGCCAGGGGGACCCGGGCTCGTCGCGGTTCTATATGGCGCTGGAGGACGACCTGCTCCGCATCTTCGCCGGCGAGCGGCTCCAGCGGGTGATGCAGAAACTGGGGATGGAGGAGGGGGAGGCCATCGAGCACGCGATGGTCACCCGGGCCATCGAGACCGCCCAGAAGCGGGTGGAGGCCCACAACTTCGAGATCCGCAAGCACCTGCTCGAGTACGACGACGTGATGAACACCCAGCGGAAGATCATCTACAGCGAGCGCCGCAAGATCCTGGAGGGGGAAAACCTGAAGGAAGACGTCGTGACGATGGCGGACGACGTGCTGGAGAACTTCCTGGCTCTCTACACCAACTCCGAGACCTACCCGGAGGAGTGGGACCTGCCCGGCCTCGCGGAGGCGATGGGCCGCGTCTTCGGCATCGAGTTTTCGGTCCCGAAGGCGGAGGTGGAGGCCCTGACCCAGGCGCTGCTCAAAGACATGCTCCTCGATCGGATGCATCGGACCTATGCGGAGAAGGAGCAGACCTTCGAGGCTGAGAGCATGCGCGCCCTGGAGCGGATGGTGATGCTCCAGGTGGTGGACACCCAGTGGAAGGATCACCTGCTCGGGATGGACCACCTGAAGGAGGGGATCGGGCTCCGCAGCTACGGGCAGAAGGACCCGCTCATCGAGTACAAGCGGGAGGCCTTCGAGATGTTCGAGGCGATGGAGGGGCGGATCAAGGAGCAGACGGTGCAGTACGTGTTCCGGATCCAGCTTGCCCCCGAGGGGGAGGCTCAGCCCGCCCTGGCCGCGCGACCCGCCGGCGACGGCTCCAGCCTCCGCTACGGCCCCGCCCGGCAGCCAGCCGCCGCGGCGCCGCGGCGCGCCCCCGTCCCGGCCGCCGCCTCCCCCCGCTCCGCGAGCCCCCAGGCCCCGATCCGCCTGGGGAAGGTGGGCCGCAACGACCCCTGCCCCTGCGGCTCCGGCAGGAAGTACAAGCGCTGCTGCGGCGCCTGAGGCCGGAGGAACGGAGGAGTCACCGCGATGCGAGCGATCCGCGTGCACGAGTTCGGCGGGCCGGAGGTGCTCACGTGGGAGGAGCAAGCGACACCGAAGCCGGAGGCGGGGCGGGCCCTCGTGCGGCTCGAGGCGGTCGGCGTCAACTACATTGACACCTACCACCGGACGGGCCTCTACAAGAACCCGCTCCCCTTCACGCTGGGGGTGGAAGGGGCTGGCACCGTCGAGGCGGTCGGGCCTGGCGTCAGCGAGGTCCGGGTGGGGGAGCGGGTGGCCTACCAGGGGGTCCAGGGGTCCTACGCCACCCACGCCATCGTCCCCGCCGTGCGCCTCGTCCCCCTCCCCGCCGGCCTGGATGCCCGGACCGGGGCGGCAGCCCTGCTCCAGGGCATGACGGCCCACTACCTTGTCCATGACACCTACCGGCTGAAGCCGGGCGAGACCGCCCTCGTGCACGCGGCGGCGGGCGGGGTCGGCCTTCTCCTGATCCAGATGGCGAAGCGCCTGGGCGCCCGGGTCATCGGGACTGTTTCGACGCCGGAGAAGGCGCGGTTAGCCAAGGAGGCCGGCGCCGACGAGGTCATCCAGTACACGACGCAGGACTTCGAAGCCGAGGTCAAGCGCCTGACCGGCGGGCGGGGGGTCCAGGTGGTGTACGATTCGGTCGGGAAGGCGACCTACGAGAAGAGCCTGAACGTCCTGGTGCCCCGGGGCATGCTGGTCCTCTTCGGCCAGGCGAGCGGCCCCGTTCCGCCGCTGGAGGTCGGGATCCTGTCCACCAAGGGCTCCCTCTACCTGACCCGGCCCACCCTCGGGCACTACGTCGCCACCCGCGAGGATCTCCTCAAGCGCGCAGCGGACGTCCTGGGCTGGGTGAAGACGGGCGACCTGAGGCTCCGGATCGAGCACACCTTCCCGCTCGAGAAGGCGGCAGAAGCCCACCGGGCTCTCGAGGGGCGCAAGACCACGGGCAAGGTCCTCCTGATCCCCTGAGGCCCTCGGAGGGACGGCCCAAGCCGCGAAGGGGCCGGCGAAGTGCGGGGGGCGTCGCGTGCCGTTTGCCTACTACAGCCGGTTGAGTGCGGCGGAGCGGCGAATCTACCGGGAGAGCGACACGGTCCCGGCGATTCCCCTGCCGGGCGCCCATGCGCTCCGACCGCTCGTGGCCGAGCTGGCGGAGGCCCTCCGGAGCAGCGATCGCCTCAGAACGGGGGCGGCGGCGGAGCGCCTCCTCGCGGGGCTCTGTGCCGCGCTCGGGGTGGCCCCCGTCCGGGTTGACGTGCTCGCGGCGCGTCCGGCGCGGGACTGGGGCGAACTGCACGGCCTGTACACCCCTGCCGAGGGTGGCAGGCGGGGGCGGGTGAGCCTCTGGATGCGCACGGCCCGGCGGCGCCAGGTCGTGGCCTTCCGGACCTTCCTGCGGACCGCCCTGCACGAGCTCTGCCATCACCTCGACTACGTGCTGCTCCACCTCCCGGACTCGTTCCACACCGAGGGCTTCTACAAGCGGGAGTCGAGTCTCTTTCACCGGCTCATGGGCGAGGAGCGCGGGGCGGGGAGTGGCCCGGGGGCGACGACCTCGATGGCCTGACGCGGGAGAGCCGACGATGCGTGGAGGGAGAGGTGGACGGGCTGAGGGAGAGGGTCACCGCGCCCGGCTGGAGGTCCGTGCCTCCGCTGGACACGGGGCGCCCTCGGAAGGAGGCGGCGATGGCTGAGGCGATCCGTCGAGTGGACTACTACTACATCACGACCCCCGACAAGCCGGGGGAGGGGGCCCGGGCCCTGGCCACCCTGAGAGACGCGGGAATCACTCTGCTCGCCTTCCTGGGGTTCCCGCAGGGGAAGGGCTCCCAATTGGACTTCGTTCCGGCCGACCCGGCGGCCTTCGTGCAGGCGGCGAAGAAGGCCGGCTGGAAACTCAGCGCGCGCAAGACCGTCTTCCTCGTCGAGGGGGACGACCGCGTCGGGGCGCTCCTGGAGGTCGCGGGGAGGCTCGCGGCGGCCAAGGTCAACGTGACCGCCACCAGCGCGATCTGTACCGGAGGGGGGCGTTACGGGGCGCTCGTCTGGGTCAAGGCCGGGGACGTGAGCAAGGCCGCGAAGGCCCTCGGCGTAGCCTAACGCCTGGCACCGCGGGAGCGAAGGCAGTCCGTCCGCGGGTGGCGTTGCGCCCCCGCGGCACCTATACTAAAATGATCCTGGCCGGCTGGGCACGTGGGAGCGCCGGCAGGGAGGCTGGATGAACGACGAACGAAAGCAGGCACTGTTCATTGACTTCGAGAATGTCGCGCTCGGGCTCAAGAACTCCAAGCACAAGGCCTTCGACATCAACCTGGTCCTGAAGCGGCTCGTGGAGAAGGGCAAGATCATGGTGAAGCGGGCCTACGCGGACTGGCAACAGTACGCGGAGTACAAGCGCCCCTTCCACGAGGCGGCGATCGAGCTGATTGACATCCCCCAGAAGAAGTACAGCGGGAAGAACAGCGCGGACATTCGCCTGGTGGTGGATGCCATGGACATCTGCCACGGGAAGGAGCACCTGGATACCTTCGTCATCGTCTCCGGGGACAGCGACTTCTCCCCGCTCGTCTCCAAGCTCCGGGAGAACGACAAGTACGTCATCGGGATGGGGGTGAAGAACTCCTCCTCCGAGCTGCTGATGGAGAACTGCGACGAGTTCATCTACTACGAGGACCTGCTCCGGGCCACCAAGAAGGCAGCCCCGACCCAGCATCTCCCGGAGAAGCAGGCCGAGGTTTTCTCCAGGCTGACCGACGCCATCCAGGCCCTCCAGCGGGAGAACAAGGAGGTGCTCTGGGGCTCCATGGTCAAGCAGACGATCAAGCGCAAGCGTCCCGACTTCGATGAGGGGTATTACGGCTACAGCACCTTCTCCAAGCTCCTCGAGGACGCGGCCAAGCACGGCATCCTGGAGCTGAAGAAGGACCAGCGGAGCGGGACGTACATTATCACCAGCTTCGCCGAGATCGGCGTCTAGGAACCCGGGGTGGGCGGGACACGGCGGCAGCAGATCGCCGGCTGGCTCCGGGAGCGGGCCTACACCCTGGACGAACTGGTCCGGGCCTGCGGCGTCCCGAAGGCCGTGGTGGCCGACGACATCAAGCACATCGCCCGCTCCCTCTCCCCGCCGCGGCGCCTCCGGGTGGAGCCCTCGGTCTGCCGGCGGTGCGGGTTCACCTTCTCCAAGCGGGAGCGGGTCACCGATCCCTCCCGCTGTCCGCGGTGTCGGAACGAATGGATCAGCTCTCAGGCCTTCCAGATCACCTGAAGGTCCCCCCGCCGGAGGCGGCCTCGGAGGGCCGGCAGAGTACGCTCACCTTTGACGCCCACCCCCGGTCCCTGGAGGACAACCGGTACGTTTACGCGGTCCTCTCCCGGCGCGCGCGCGGCGTTTCCATCGGTGTGAACCTGAACCCGGACAAGGTCTGCAACTGGGACTGCATCTACTGCCAGGTGGACCGGACCA
>CAZRDA010000046.1:0-9787 GCA_964598715.1 uncultured bacterium
CCGGCGCCGCGCCTGGGGTAGATGACAGCATTGACCCGGGCATCCCCCTCCCCCTCCACCACGTGGCGATCCTCCTGCAGGTAGAGGGTCATGCTGGTGCCGCTGACCACGTTTTCGCCCTGCCAGGCCCGAGCGTTCCCCTCGAGGAGAACCTTTTGCTCCTTCGCAAAGTAGGTGGCGGTGGTGGCTGTGGCCTCCCGCCCCCCCTGCTCCGTGATCCGCACGTGCCCCGTGGCCCGGACGCGCTGCACGTCCTGCATCGCGTCGTCAAAGGTGAACTCCATCCAGTCGGCCAGGATGGTGAGCGTGCTGTCCCGGGCGATCACGTTGCCTGCATAGGTGGCGGTGCGGGCCTTCCGGTCCACCTCCAGGCGCTCCGCCGAGATGCTGGTGGGGCCCCCCTTCGGCGCCGGTGCCTCTCCCGCCGCCGCCCCAGCAACCAGGAGCAGCGCCCCGAGCAGCAGGATCCCCCTCACGACTGGCCCTTCCCCTGCCCGGTGAGCCGCGAGCCCCGGTGAACCTTCAGCATCATGCGCTCGAGGGTCAGGTCCGCCTCCATTCCCTCCCCTTCTACCGTGAGCCCGGCGCGCTCGAGCGTCACTGGCGCGTCCGTCTCCAGGCTCCGCCGATCGGCCGACCAGGTCACCCAGTCCGTCCGGAGCGTGATGCCCTCGTCAGACCGAGCGAGGATGCTCCCCTCGAGAAGCACTTCGCGCCTCTCCATCCAGATGACGGCCCGATCGGCGGTCGCCTCCAGCTTCCGGCCCTCGCTGTAGAGCGTGACCCGGACCGGCTCCTGCTCCCGGGTGAGGACCGCGCGCCCTGCCCCCTTGAAGACGATTGCACGGTCCGCCGCCACCTCCCAGAGCCGCTCCCCCGCCCGATCTTCCACCACCCGCGCGCCGAAGAAGGTCATATCGGGGTGGCGATTGGGCCGGGGGGCAGGGAGGCCGGAGAGGGAGAGAGTGCCCGGCTCACCCCACAGGTGCAGGGCCCCTGCCGCCCCGATCAAAACGGCAGCCACGAGCCCGATGCCTACGACGGTCCGTCGCATGCCCTTGCATAACACAGCCCCCCGGACAAGGCAAGGCGACAGTTCCCCCTCAGGAAAACGCGGCGATGCCGGTGATGTCCCGGCCGAGAATCAGCGTGTGGATGTCGTGCGTCCCCTCGTAGGTGAAGAGCGTTTCCAGGTTGCAGAGGTGCCGCATCACCGGGTACTCGTCCACGATCCCGTTGGCCCCATGGATGTCCCGGGCCATCCGAGCGATGTGGAGCGCCTGCTCCACGTTGTTCCGCTTGGCTAACGAGACCTGCGTGTGCCGGAGCTTCCCCGCGTCCTTCAGGCGCCCCAGTTGCAGGCAGAGGAGCTGCGCCTTGGTGATCTCGGTGAGCATGGTGACCAACTTCTGCTGGACCAGTTGGAATCCCGCGATGGACTTTCCGAACTGGCGCCGGGCCCCGGCATATCGGAGCGCGGCATCGTAGCAGGCCATGGCCGCCCCCACCGCCCCCCAGGCGATCCCGTAGCGGGCCTGGTTCAGGCACCCGAGGGGAGCCTTCAGGCCTTCCGCCCCCGGGAGGCGGTTTTCGGCCGGGACGCGGCAGTCCTGGAAGGTCAGCTCGGACGTCACGGAGGCGCGCATGGAGAGCTTCCCGTGGATGTCCCGGGCGGCGAACCCCGGCGTCCCCCGCTCGACCAAAAACCCTGCAAATGTGTCGTCCGCTCGGGCCCAGACGACCGCCACATCCGCGATGGAACCGTTGGTGATCCAGAGTTTGGTCCCATTGAGGACGTAGCCCTCGCCGGCGCGCACCGCCTTGGTCTCCATCCCGCCGGGGTCGGAGCCGTGGTCCGGCTCCGTGAGGCCGAAGCAGGCGACCTTCCGTCCGGCGGCAAGCTCCGGGAGCCAGCGTCGCTTCTGGGCCTCCGAGCCGAAGGTGTGGAGCGCGTACATGGCGAGGGGGCCCTGGACGGATGCGAACGAGCGGATGGCCGAATCCCCCCGCTCGAGCTCCTGCATGGCGAGCCCGTAGGCCACATTATTGATGCCGGCGCAGCCGTACCCGTGCAGGTTCGCGCCGAGGACCCCCAGCTCCCCCAGGCGCGGAACGAGAACGACCGGGAAGGTCCCGGCCCGGTTGTGCCGGTCAATGATGGGGAGGACTTCCGCCTCCACGAACTGGCGGACCGTGTCCCGGACCAGCCGCTCCTCCGGGGTGAACATCTCCTCGATGTCGTAGTAATCCACTCCCGTGAACGTGCCCATGGGTCTCCCCAGCGCTAGAGTGACTCCAACGATTTGGAGATCATGCTCATGCGACGGCCGCGGTGCCGGGCCAAATGACAAGCATCACGAGGGCCCTCGGGTTCCCCACGGGGCCCGGGGGCCGGGGCGGCGCCGGCGACAGGACCCGGACGTTGTCACTCTGATTCTGTCGTTTGTATTAGACATCAATCTGGGCCCGCTGCAACCTCCCGCTGTAGTCCACGTAGATCGTCTTCCACTCGGTGAAGATGTCCAGCACCTGCGGTCCCCCCTCCCGGTGGCCGTTGCCGGTGGCCTTGACGCCGCCGAAGGGAAGGTGGACCTCCGCGCCGATCGTGGGGGCGTTCACGTAGGTGATGCCCGCCTGCAGGTCCCCCATGGCCCGGAAGGCCCGGTTCACGTCCCGCGTGTAGATCGCGGTCGAGAGCCCGTAGCGAACCCCGTTGGCGACTGTCACCGCTTCCTCGAAGGAGCGGACCGGGAGGACCGTCACCGTCGGGCCGAAGATCTCCTCCTGGGCAATCCGCATGGTAGGCTTCACCTTCGCGAACACGGTGGGCCGGTAGAAGAACCCCTTGGCCAGCGCCCCCTCCCGGGCGAAGGCGCCACCGCAGAGCAGTTCCGCCCCCTCCCGCTGTCCCACCTGCGTGTACCCGTGGACGCGCGTGAGCTGGGCCTCGTTGACGACCGGCCCCACCTCCGTCTCGGGCAGCAGACCGTCCCCCAGCCGGAGCCGGGTCGCCCGCTGCACCAGCGCGTCGGTGAACTCCCGGGCCACCGCCTCATGGACGATGACGCGGCTCGCCGCCGTGCAGCGCTGACCCGTAGTCCCGAACCCGCCCCAGACGGCCCCGTCCACCGCGAGGTCCAGGTCCGCATCCTCCAGGACCAGGATGCAGTTCTTCCCCCCCATCTCGAGGGAGCAGCGCCGGTGCTCCTTTGCGCAGGCCACGGCCACGTCCTGCCCCACCTCCGAGGAGCCGGTGAAGGAGACCAGGTTCACCAGGGGATGCCGGACCAGCGGCACCCCCGCCTCCTCCCCGTAGCCGTGGACGAGCTGCAGGACCTCGGGGGGGAGCCCGGCCTCCAGGAGGACCTCCACCAGCAGGTGGCCGAGGAGCGGGGTGTCCTCGGCCGGCTTGAAGATGACCGTGTTCCCGGCGACCAGAGCCGGGACCAATTTCCAGGTGGGGATCGCCAGGGGGAAGTTCCAGGGGGTGATGCAGGCCACCACCCCCACGGGGACCCGGACGCTCATCGCCCACTTGTCGGGGAGCTCGGAGGGGGTGGTCTGCCCCGTCAAGCGCCGCCCCTCGCCGGCGATGTAGTAGGTCATGTCAATCCCTTCCTGCACATCGCCGCGCGACTCCTTCAGGACCTTCCCCATCTCCCGGGTCATGGTCCGGGCCAGGTCTTCCTTCTTCCGGACCAGAATCTCGCCGGCGCGGTAGAGGATCTCGGCCCGCCGCGGGGCCGGCACCCGCCGCCAGCGCTCGAAGGCGGACGCGGCCCCCCGCGCGGCCGCGTCGACGTCCCGGGCGTCGCTCCGCGGAAAGCGCCCGAGCACGTCCTCTCCGTTGGCCGGATTGGTGTCCGCGAAGGTCTGCCCCGTCGCCGCCTCCACCCACTTGCCCCCGATGAAGTTCTTGTACACCTGGGCCATGCGCCTCCTCCCGCGCTCCCGGGTCGCTTCAGTGAAGCGCCACGGGGATCCCGCGCCCGGCGGCTCGCGCCTTCCGGTAGGCCAGCCGTGCCGCCGCCAGGTCCTCCAGAGCGAACCCCACCGACTTGAAAACCGTGATGTCGTCGGGGGAGGTCCGGATGGGCTTCGCTCCCGTCACCACCTCCGCCAGCTCGGCCAGGACGTGGTCCCGGCCGATCGCCCCCTCGGCCATCGGGATGAGGAGGTCACCCGCCTCGGCCAGCCCCCCCTGGTACGTATCCACCACCACCTTCGCGCGCCGGATCGTGACGGTGTCCAGTTCGCGCGCCTCCGGCGTGAAGGCCCCCACGGCGGTCACGTGCGTCCCCGGCTTCAGATCGTGCCCGTCGAAGAGGGGGGAGCCCGCCGTGGTCGCCGTCACCACGAGGTCAGCCTCCCGGACCACTTCCGCCGGATGTGTCGCCACGGACGCGACCACCCCCGCCAGCCGCGGGAGCGCCTCGACACAGGCAGCGGCGCGCTGCGGATCCCGTCCCTTCAGAATGACCCGCTCGAGCGGGAAGAGGCTCCGGAAGGCCTCCACGTGAGCGACGGCCTGCGCCCCGGCCCCGAACAGCCCCAGGGTCCGGGAGTCCGGACGCGCCAGGTACCGGGCCGCAAGGGCGGAGGTGGCGGCAGTCCTGAGGCGCGTGAGGGCGGTCCCGTCCACGAGGGCCTGGGGCAGCCCGGTCTCGGGATCGCTCAGGAGGTAGAGGGCGGAAACCACGGGGAGACCGGAGGCCCGATTGCCCGGGAACACTCCCACGACCTTCGTTCCTACCCCCTCCGCGCGCCCCAGGCGGGCCGGCATGACGAGGATCGTGCCGCGTCCGGGAACCTCCAGGACCGTCCGGAGGGGAACGAGACACTCCCCCCGGCCCAGGACCCTGAAGGCCTCCGCCATGGCGCTGATCACCTCTGGATAGGGCAGGAGGGCTTCCAGGTCGTCACGGGTGAGGAGGAGAACCATCAAACACTCGGAACGACCGGGGCAAGGCGGGAGCCCCGCGGGGACTTCCGGGCGGGAGAGGCCGGCGGGAGGCGGAGCCACAGCAGACCCATCAGCGCGACAATAGCACAGCCGCCCGGGCGCGAACAAGAGACAGAACCGGCGGGACCGGGCCGCGCGATACAGGCCCTGCCCCGCCGGGGCTCACAACTGGGCAGGAGAATGGCCGCTGGGGGGACGCCGCCCCCCAGCACGCCGTCCCGTTACCTCGTCTTCTTCGGCCGGGCCTTCCCCTTGCCCTTCTTCTTCGCCATTCGCGCTTTCACCCCCCTTCGGCTGCGGGTGGACGTTGCCAGGACCACCTACTTCTTCTTCTTGGCCTTCTTTGCCTTCTTCTTTGCCATTCGCTCCTCACCCCCTTTCCCGGCCAGGGTCCCCCCGGCGCCGGGTCACCTCCCCGGCGCGGAGGCACGGCCTACAGCAGACTCCGCTGCGGGTCCTTCGCCTCGATCCGCTGCAGCACACGCTGCACAAACTCCTCCGCGGTCTTGAGGCCCACCTCGCCCTCGTAGGCCGAGATGGGCCGGTCGGCAGCCTCGAGGAACTGCTGACTCTTCCGACGCATTCGCTCCAACTGATTCATGAGGGGGAGAAAGTCGGCCGGAAGCAAGCCGGCGGCCACCTGGAGGACCGTCTTGACCTGCTCCCGCCCCTTGGGCCGCAATCCCTCCGCCAGCACCAGGGCGCGGGCCGCCCGCACCATGCCCTGGGCGGCCACGGTGTAGGCCCATTCCCGATCCACGGGGAGCGTCGCCTTTGCGGTCTGCACGTCCTTGGCAGCGCGGCGGGCGAGGGAGACCACCTGCTTGCTGCTCGGGACCGCGTCATCCAGCAGACCCTTCGCTCTGAGCTCGTCATAGCGCATCATCCGAGCCGACCAGCACCACCCGGTCCCCTTGCAAGACCTCCGTCAGGAAGGGGTCTCCCTCCTCCCGCCGCCGGGAGAACTCCGCCCCGTCGAACACCAGGAGGTTGATCTCCCGCCCGAGCCGCTCCTCCAGGCTGGCCACCGCCTGATTCATCGCGTTCATCTCCGGAGCCCCCACGACGATCAGGTCGAGCGGCCCGGCGTCCGTCGCCAGCGCGTCGAGCTTCGCCCCGTACAGGAATGCCGCCACGATCCCTTCCACCGCGCGCAACGCGCCCGCGATCGTCCCGGGGACGGCGCGCGTCTTGTCCATGATGGCTTTGAGTTCCGGATAGAGGGGGGACTGGAGGTTGGCGCTGTAGTATTTGAGGTTCCCGACCTTCACGCTCTGCAAGACCCCAGCCTTCTCCAAATTGTCCAACTCCCGCTTGATCCCTGAGATGTCGCGCTTCAGTTGCCGCGCCAGTTCCCGGATGTAGAACCGTTCCTCCGGGCGCCCGAGGAGGAGCACGAGGAGCCCCACGCGCGTTTGGGAAGAAAACAGACGTTCCAGCATTCATTCGTACCCCCTGTTGAGGCAAATACATCAATCGTTATTTCTTTGTCAACAGTTTTTTTAATGCCCGACACTCCTGCCTCGGATCGCTTCTCTCAGCCGCTGGAGTCTTGAACAAAGTCAACGTTGTGAAATGGCTCTCGCCCAGAGAGTCAGGGATTCTGAAAGATCACAGCCCTTGTCGAATCGCGGTCTGAAGGAACCCCACGCAGGCTCCAGCCTGGCAAGCAGGGAGGTCCCGGGAGGGCAAACAAGCGAGAGGGGCCGTCAGGAGGCTGGCTGGGACGGGCGGTGGGGGGCGACACCCGGCGGGGTGGGAAGGGACGTCACGGCGACGATCTCGCCCCCCTCGAGGGCAAAGGCCGCCCCCTCGCACTCGCGGACGAATTCGAGGGGAGCCCCGCCGTACGCCCCGACGGCCAGCAGGACAGCCGGTTCGATCGAGCCGGCGTGCGTGACCGCGAGGGCGCGCCCCCCGGCCGGGAGACGCTCCGCCACGCGACGGATCGCCTGGAGCAGCCGCTCGCCTGTCTCAAAGAGGAGATCCCGCGCCGCCGGCACGCGAAGGAAACCCTCGAGGAGCGTCAGGGCCCGTTCCTCGGCCGCGCGCCGGATCTGGGGAAGGAGGTCGCCGAGCGTCTCGGCGGGGGGCGAGTCGAAGGCGGCGTCAATCCGGTAGTCGGAAAATCCGAAGGCCCGGGCCGTCTGAATGCAACTGGGCGCCGTCCCGACGAGGACGACGGCGTAGGGGCGGCGCAGTGTCTCGGCGATCCGCGAGGCGAGCGCCCAGCCCGCGGGCGTGACCAACCCATCGGGCCCGCGAGGGGCGTGACTCCAGACCTCCACCAGGCACGGACGAGTCACGCGCCTACCGCCACGGGAGCCGGACGGGGACCGTCCGGCGCTTGAAGACGGGGATCAGCAGCATGCCGGCAAAGAACCCTCCGACGTGGG
This sequence comes from uncultured bacterium, assembly GCA_964598715.1. Lineage (GTDB taxonomy): Bacteria > Methylomirabilota > Methylomirabilia > Methylomirabilales > JACPAU01 > JACPAU01. Next base: position 7,360 of record CAZRDA010000046.1, read on the forward strand.
CGAACCAGGCCACGCCCCCCCCTTGGAAGTTGAACGTGAGCAGGCCGTTTAGGACCTGCACCACGATCCAGAATCCGAGCACGATCAGGGCGGGGATCTCGACGACGCGCCAGAACCAGCCGAGGATGATGAGGGTGAGGACGCGGGCGTGCGGGTACAGGAGAACGTACGCCCCCAGGATCCCGGAGACCGCGCCACTCGCCCCCACCATGGGGATGGGAGAGTTGGGGCCGGAGATCACCTGGCTGAAGGCGGCCGCCAGGCCGCCGAGGAGATAGAAGAGGACGAACCGGGCGTGCCCCATGGCATCCTCCACGTTGTTCCCGAAGATCCAGAGGTAGAGCATGTTCCCCGCGACGTGGAAGAAGCCGCCGTGGACGAACATCGAGGTCACAAGGGTCACTCCCACCGGGAACGGGTGGGGGACGATCGCGATTCCGGAGGTGAGCTCCCGGGGGATGAGCCCGTACAGGCGAATGATCCGCTCCGCCGTCTCGGGCATGAGCAGGTACTGGTAGAAGAAGACGGCCACATTCGCAGCGATGACAGCGATGGTGACGATGGGGAAGCGGTGGGCCGGGACGTTGTCGCGAAGCGGGATCATAGCGCGCTGTTCACCCTAGCAGAGGGGGTGGGCTCCGGCAAGGGAAAATCCCGGTGGCCGCGGCGGGCCCTGCGTGGTAGAATGCTGCGGATGGGCCCCGAGGAGGGAAGCAGGGTGCCAGCGGCCGCCAGACGCATCCTCACCATTGACCCCGAGGGGCTCCTGCCGACCTCCCTCCAGGCGCGGCTCGAGGCCGAGGGGTTCGAAGTGGTCTCCGCAGGGCGCCCCCCGAAGCCGCTGGAGCGGCTCGGGGTCGAAGGGGTCGCGGGCGTTCTGGCCTGTGACCGGGCCGCCGACCCCGCCGTCCGCCGCCTGGTGGCCGCCGCCCTCGCCCTCAAGCCCCACCTCCCCGTCATCCTGATCTGCCCTGACGGGCGCGTGGACGCCCAGTTCTCCTCCGACCCCCGCCGCCGGCCGGTGGGCCTGCCCCTCCCGCCAGACCCGGACGCCGTCCTCGGCATCCTGCGGCGGGCCCGCAAAAAGCATCCGGACCGCCGCCCGCCGGGCCCACCCATCCCGGTGGATCCCCTCATTCCCCTCGAGGCCTTTCACGAGGTCGGGAAGGCCCTGACCTCCACGCTGAAGCTCCCCGAAGTCCTGAACATCATCGCGGACACCATGAGCGACATCGCCCGCTGCGAGGCCTGGTCGCTCCTGCTCATGGACGAGGAGCACCAGGAGCTGCGGTTCGAGATCGCCACGGGGGAGCAGGGGCCTCTGGTGAAGCAGCTCCGCCTGAAGCTCGGGGAGGGGATCGCCGGATGGGTGGCGGGCGAAGGGGAGGCCTTAATCGTGGAAGATGTGAGGACGGATCCCCGGTTTGCAGCGCACGTGGATAGCACCACGGGGTTCACCACCCGGGCCATCCTCTGCGTCCCGCTCAAGAGCAAGGGGAAGGTCCTGGGCGTGATCGAGCTCCTGAACAAGCTGGGCGGCGGCACCTTCGACGGCCGGGACCTGAAGGTGGTGAGCATCCTGGCCGACTACGCCTCCATCGCGATCGAGAACGCCCGCCTCTACCAGCGGGCGGAGGAGCTGGTCGTCACCGACGATGTGACTGGCATTCACAACTCCCGGTACTTCCACCAGATCCTGGAGCGGGAGCTGCACCGGGCCCGCCGCTACCACCGCCCCCTCTCGCTCCTCTTCATTGATCTGGACGCCTTCAAGGAGGTCAACGACACCCACGGCCACCAGACGGGCAGCCGGGTTCTCCGGGAGGTGGCCTGGGTCCTCAAGACCGCCATCCGCTCCGTGGATCTCATCGCCCGTTACGGCGGCGACGAATTCATCGTGGTCCTCCCCGACACCGACGGCCCCACCGCCGCGCTCCTGGGGGAGCGGCTGCGGGCCACGGTCGCCGGGACCGAGTTCCTCGCGCCCAAGGGGCCCGCGCTCCGCCTGACCGCCTCGTTTGGCGTGGCCGCCTACCCGGAGCACGCCAAGACGAAAGAGGAGCTCGTCCGCATGGCCGATGAGGCCATGTACCGCGCGAAGGGTCGCCACCCCAACGCCGTCACCATCGCCTCCGAAGTGCCCAAGGAAGAGCGCGCGGCCCCCCGCGGAACCCGGACGCGCCCCTGACGCTCCCCGACCCCCAACGCTCCTCCGTCCGGACATCGCCGATCAGGCCCGTAGTGCTACTCCAACGAGTTCTGCCCAACACTCACGCCACGACTGGGGGCGGGCTAACTGACGAGCATCACGAGCGCCCTCAGCGCCGCCGCCCTCTTCCCGGGGCGAGCCGCTCCTCCGCCCGATGCGAGGAAAGGGCTACGTCGCGGCTCACCCCGGGCGGGCGGCGGCAGGAGGTCGGCCGGAGGC
>CAZRDA010000047.1:0-9064 GCA_964598715.1 uncultured bacterium
CCCTCGGCCTCCTTTCGCAATGCAGCGCATTGCGGAAGGGGCTGAGCGGGTGACGGAGCCCGGCCGCGAGTGGGGCACGCCGGCGACAGGACCCGCGGCAGAACGGTCTGTCGGGATCGGGCTGGATTACTTGGAGCGGCAGTAGGCTCTGCCCGGGCGCCCGGCGCATTCCGGGGAAGGCTGTGGACTACGACGTCAAGGACCTCGACCTGGCCGAGAAGGGGGCCCTCCGGATCGAGTGGGCCCGGGCGGCCATGCCGGTCCTGGGCCTGATCGAGGAGCGCTTCCGGCGGGAGAAGCCCCTGAAGGGGATCCGCATCTCCGCCTGCCTGCACGTCACCACGGAGACGGCCAACCTGATCCGGACCCTGAAGGGCGGGGGGGCGAGCGTGGCGCTGTGCGCCAGCAACCCCCTCTCCACCCAGGACGACGTCTCCGCCTCCCTCGTCAAGCACCACGGGGTGCCGGTCTTTGCGATCAAGGGAGAGGACCGGGCCACCTACTACCGCCACATCCAGAGCGCCGTGGCCGTGAAGCCGCAGATCACGATGGACGACGGCGCCGACACCATCGGGGTCCTCCACAGCGAGCGGCGGGACCTGCTGCCGGGCGTCATCGCCGGGACCGAGGAGACCACCACCGGCGTCATCCGTCTGAAGAGCATGGAGCGGGACGGGGTGCTCGGCTACCCCATCATCGCGGTGAACGACGCCGACACGAAGCACCTCTTCGACAACCGCTACGGGACGGGGCAGAGCACGATTGACGGCCTCCTGCGGGCCACGAACGTCCTGCTGGCCGGGGCGCGGCTCGTGGTGTGCGGCTACGGCTGGTGCGGCCGGGGCGTGGCGATGCGGGCCCGGGGGATGGGGGCCAACGTGATCGTGACCGAGACCGATCCGCTGCGCGCGCTCGAGGCGGTCATGGACGGCTACACCGTCCTGCCGTCCCGGGAGGCGGCCAAGGTCGGGCAGGTCTTCGTCACGGTGACCGGGGACATCCACGTCCTCCGGGAGGAGCACTTCGCCCTCATGCGGGACGGCGCGATCCTGGCCAACGCGGGCCACTTCAACGTGGAGATTGACCTGGAGGCGCTGGAGCGGATGGCGAAGAAGCGCCGGGCCGTCCGGGACTTCGTGGAGGAGTTCACGCTGAAGGACGGCCGGCGCCTCTACGTGCTGGGGGAGGGCCGCCTCATCAACCTGGCCGCGGCGGAGGGACACCCGGCTAGCGTCATGGACATGTCCTTCGCCAACCAGGCCCTGGCGGCGGAGTTCGCCGTCCGCAACGCGGGGAAACTGGACAAGAAGGTGTACCCGGTTCCCCAGGCCATTGACGAGGAGATCGCCCGCCTGAAATTGCGCGCGATGGGGGTGAAGATTGACCGGCTGACGCCGGAGCAGAAGAAGTACCTGTCCTCCTGGGAAATGGGAACCTAGGCGGCCGGACAGAGAGCCAGCGGGAGCAGGCGATCGGGGGCCGCGAGGCCCCCGATGGCTTTCTGGCCGCGCCGCCTACCGGCTGCGGATGAGCAGAGCGAGCCCGGCGGTTCCGAATGCGGCATTCGGGAGCCAGGCGGCAACCCAGGGGAGGAGGACCTCCCCGCGCCCCAGCGACAGGCTGAAGGAAAACGTCAGCCAGTACAGGAACGCTACCAGGACGCAGGGCGCGAGGCTCACCATGAGTCCGCGGCGCCCCACCCGGAGCGCGGCGGCGACCCCGATCAAGGCCATCAGCAGGGGGAGCACGGCCAGCGCCGGCTTGGCGTGCAGGTCCGCCAGAAGCCGGCGCACGTTCGCTCCGGACGCGAGGAGCCGCCGGATGTGCCTCCGGAGTTCCTGGAAGCCCATTTCGGCCGGATCCCTTTCGATCCGCCTGAAGTCTTCCGGCCCCTCCGAGAGCGTGAGCGGGTAGCGGCCCCCGGTCCGAACGTCCACCAGGCGCCCGTCGGCGAAGCGCCGGACGGTCGCCCCCTCCAGGATCCATCCGGCCCCCTCCCAGCGCGCCACGGGCGCGTCCACTCTCTCGATGAGGGCGAAGGCTGGCCCGAGGCGGAAGACCGTCACCTCCCGGAGGATCCCCTCCCGCACCTGGAGGATCCCGATGTGCAGGAGCATCTCTTCCCCTGCCCGATACCAGATGTCGTTCTCCCGGGTCCGGCGGTACTTGGAGGCCTTCCCGAGGCGCGTCTCACTCAGGTCCAGGGCAAGGGCGGTCGTGCGGGGGGCCACCCACTCCGTCACCGCCCAGAGCGTGGCGCACACGGCCGCCCCCAGGAGCAGGAGGGGCGCCGCGATGCGAAGCGTGCTTGCGTGGCCCATCCGCATGGCCAGGACCTCATTGTGCCGGGCCAGCGTCCCGAGGCTCAGCACGCAGGCGAGGAGGACCGAGACCGGGGTCACCTCCGGTAGGACCTTCGGAATCAGGAGGAGGTAGTAGAGGGTGACGTCTTTAAGCCGCGCCCCCGCCTGGAGGAATCGTCCCACGTTCTCGAGGAGGTTTACCAGGACATACACGCTGGTCAGGATGGCCAGGGCAAGGAGCAGGGCCTTCAGGGCTTCCCGCAAGAGATAGCGGTCAAGGATGCGCATGCTGCTTTCGCTCCCACCGGATCAGGCTGCCGAGGCGCCCTTCCCGGCCGCCGTGGAGCAGCAGGGCAACACCGAGCCCCCCGATGACGACATTGGGCAGCCAGGCCCCCGCCGGCGCCGGGAGGCGCCCCTGGATCGCGAGCCCCTCCCCGGCCGCCATCAGGAGGTAGTAGGCGAGGGCGATCAGAAAGCACAGCGCGAGGCTCGCCCCGCGTCCGCTGCGGCGGGCCTGGATCCCCAGCGGTGTCCCCACCAGGACGAGGACGATCGCCCCCACCGAGTTCGCGAACTTCTGGTGGACCTGGAAGGTGAACGCCGCGGCGCTCCGCCCGCTTTCCTTTGCCTCCCGGATGGCCCGGCTCAGTTCCGCGAGCGTCATCTCCCGCGGCGAGTGCTCCCGCTCTCCGGCGGCTCCGGCCGCGCCCGGATCCAGGTGGATCTCATGGCGCCGGAACGTCACGAGGCGGTAGCGCGCCGGGTCGGTTGCCGACCTGCTGTGCAGGGTTCCCTCCTCGAGGGTCAGCTTCGCGCCGCCCGCCTCCCCTTCCCCCTCGAGGCGCCCCCGGGCCGCGAGGATCTCCCGGGCCTCGCCGGGGTCCTGGGCGTCGGCCACGAAAATCCCCTTGAGTTCCCCGGTCGCGTCGTCCACCTCCTGGACGTACAGGACGAGACCATCCAGGTCAGCGCTGAAGAGTCCCTCGCTCAGGGCCAGCGTGGCCTTCGTCCGGGAGAGGTGGAAGAGGAGGTCGCGGAAGCCCTGGGTCCCCTGCGGGACCGCCGCGAGCGACAGATACACAGAAGCGGCGGCAGCTGCCGTGCCGAGGAGCAGGGCGGGAACGATGAGCCGGTAGGGCGACCAACCGGCCACCCGGAGGGCGAGCACCTCGTTGTCAGCCGCCAGCCGGCCGTACGCGCTCAGGGTGCCCAGGAGAACCGCCATGGGAATCGTGATGATCAGAAAAGAGGGGAGAAGATAGAGGAACAGGGTGAGGACCGTCCCCGCCGGTACATCCCGCGTCACGATCAGTTCCATGAGCTTGAGCAATCGGCCCGCGAAGAGGACGAGGGTGAAGAGGAGGAGCCCCAGCCCGAGCGACGAGAGCATCTCCCGCAGGATGTACCGGTCCACGATCCGCATCGGCCCCTCCGCCCGGCATCCTACCCGAGCCGCTCTAAAAGTTCACGGGAAAACTCCCCCCCTTGCCAGTGCGGTGGGAGGCTGGTATAGGTCGCCCGCGGGGCGGGAGGGGGGAGCGGTGGGGGGAGGGACGTCGCAGCCGGTGCCGCGGCCGCTCCTTGCCTTCGCAGCGGCCTTCGCGGCCGGCGCCCTCCTCGCGGAGCAGTGGGGCCGCCTGCCCGTCCCCCTTCTCGCCGGCCTGGCCGTCCTGCTCCTCATCGCTGCCGTCTGGTGGCGCGCCCGCCGGCCGGCGGCAGCCTTGCTTGCTCTCCTCGGGGCCTTCGCGTTGGCCGGGGCGCTCCGTCTCCTGGCCGTGGTCGAGCCTCCCGACCCTACCCATCTCGCCCACCTGCCGGCCGATTGGACCCCGCGCCGCTGCCGCCTGGTTGGCCGGATTGCGGCTCCGCCCGAGGAGCCGGTCCCCGATGTCCCGCGCGCAGGGATGCCGGACCGCGTCGTCCTGCGCATCGAGGCGGAGCGACTCGCCTGCGGGGAGACGGCCGTCCCGGTGAGGGGCGCCGTCCGCCTCGCGCTGTACGAAGCCCGGGGGGAGTACCGGCTCGGCGATCGTGTGGAGGGGACCTTTTCGTTGCGGCGCCCCCGGGGGACCATCAACCCCGGCGGCTTCGACTACCGTCGCTTCCGCCAGATCCAGGGGATCACTCTCGAGGGCTGGGCCCGGGAGACGCAGGCGGAACTCGCGATCGAGCCGCTCCCCGGGGGCTGGCTCGGCCGGGGCATCGCGGCCCTGCGGAGGCGGATGCTCCTTCGCCTCCAGGAGGCGGTGGGAGGGGAGGAGGGGGCGCTGCTCCGGGCCATCGTCCTCGGGGACCGCTCGGGGCTGTCCGAAGCGACCGTCACCGCCTTCCGCGAGTCGGGGACGTATCATATTCTGGCGATCTCCGGTCTCAACGTGTCGCTGCTGGCGGGGGCCTTCCTCCTGCTCCTGCGGACGCTGCGCGCCCCGCCCCGGGCCTCCGCCGCGGCCGCGGTCCTCCTCGTCGTCTTCTACGCGGCCCTGGCCGGGGGGAGCGCCTCGGTCATCCGGGCGGCGGTCATGACGGCGGCGCTCCTGCTCGCCCTCATGCTGGATCGGCAGGCGGACCTGTGGAACAGCCTGGGGCTGGCCGCTCTGCTCCTGCTCGCCGCAAATCCGCTGAGCCTCTTTGACGCGGGCTTCCAGCTCACCTTCGCCGCCACGGCGGCCATCGCGCTCGTGGCGGATCGGCTCCCAATCTCTCAACTGCCGCGCCCGGCGCGATGGCTGCTGCTCTCGTTGGCCGTCTCGGCGGCGGCGACGCTCGGGACACTCCCCATCCTCGCCGTACACTTCCAGCGGGTCTCGCCGAGCGGCGTCCTGGCCAACCTCGTGGTCGTTCCGTTGAGCGGAGTCCTCACGGCCCTCGGGATGCTCGAGGCCCTCGTCCTGGCCATCCACCCGGCCGGGCTGCCGGGCCTGGCGGCCCTGCTCCGCCTGGTGGCCGCGGTCCAGGTCGCGGCCGCCGGCTTCTTCGCCAGCCTCCCGCTGGCGACGCTCCAGGTCTACCCCCCCACGCTCCTGATGGTCATGAGCTACTACGGGCTCGCCCCGGTCCTGACGCTGGGGGGTCTCAGGCGGTGGCGCCTCCCCCTGGCGGGCGTTCTCGCCCTTGCCCTCCTCGGGCAGGTCGCGTGGAAACTCTGGCCGTCGCCCGCCTCCGCCCTCGCGGTCACGTTCCTGGACGTGGGGGAGGGGGACAGCATCCTGGTGCAGGCGCCCGGGGGCGAACTCCTGCTGGTGGACGGGGGAGGAGTCTACGATGACCGCTTCGATGTGGGAGACCGGATCGTCGTCCCCTACATCCTCTCGCGGTGGCGGTCGCGCCTCGACCTGGTCGTCCTCACCCACCCGCAGCCCGACCATCTGAACGGGCTCCAGGCGGTCCTGCGCCGCCTCACCGTGGCCGAGGTCTGGGAGTCGGGGATCCGTTCCTCGGCGCCCGCCTACCGCTTCCTGGTGGAGACCCTCCGGGCGCGCGGCGTTCCGCTGCGCGCGGTGGCCGCCGGCGCGAGCCGGCGTCTCGGCGCAGACACGGAACTCACCGTCCTGCACCCGCCACCCGGCCTCTTCACGCCCCGCCGGGGCTCGCGATCCTCCCGCGTGAACAACAACTCGGTCGTCGTGCTCCTCCGGTACGGGGAGCAGCGCCTGCTCCTCACCGGCGACATCGAGGCCGAGGCGGAGGCACATCTGCTCGCGAACGGGCCTCTGGACCCGGTGACGGCCCTGAAAGTCCCGCACCACGGCAGCCGGACGAGCAGCACGGCTTCATTCGTGGATGCCCTCAAGCCCTCGGTGGCGGTCATCCAGGTCGGCTTTGGAAACCACTTCGGCCATCCCCATCCCGAGGTCTTGGCCCGCCTGCGGGAGGTCGGGGCTCGGGTGTTCCGGACCGACCGACACGGCGCCGTCCGGCTGCTCCTCGATGGCAATTCCCTCACGGTTGTCCCGACGGTGGATCTGGCCCCCGAGTGATCCGGTGGCCGGGCACGAGGCACGGGGCAGGGCTTTCCGACCGCCGCCCCCCTCCTCCGCCCGATGCCCGGAAAGGGCTGCGTCGGGGCGCAGCGGTCGCGCCCTGCCCCACAACTCGCTCGGCAGCGCGCAACTACCAGAGGACGAGGACGATTCCGGCCAGCGTGACCGCCACGCCCGCGAACGTCGTGGTCGTCCCCGCCTCGCCCAGGAGGAGCCAGCCGAGGAGAATGCCTCCCGGCACCTCCTGGCTGGCGATCAGGCTCACCAGGGTGGGGGAGAGGCGGCGGATGGCGGCGTTATACAGGGTGTGCCCGAGGGCGACCGGCAGGAGGGCTTGAAGGGCAACCGCGAGGAGCGGGGCGACCTGGTAGGGGGCCCTGAGGGTTGCCGCTGCCAGCGGCAGCGTCACGAGCCCGGCCGTGAGGTAGACCCAGAAGACGTACCGGAGCAGGGGCAGGGCTGTCCGCAGGCGTCGGCCCAGGAGGGAGTAGGCGGCAAACGAGGCGGCCGCCCCGAGGGCCAGCAGGTCCCCGCCCAGCATCCGGGCGGTGAGGGCGGGCTCGAAGCCGGCGAGCAGGGCGATGCCGGTCATCGTGAGGAGGATCCCCAGGGTCTGGCGGTGGCGGAGGCGTTCCCCGAGGAAGATGCGGGACACGACGGCCAGCATGGCGGGCGCGGTGTAGGTGAGGGTCAGGGCGTGGGCGATGGTGGTGTAGTACATCGAGGCGATGAACGTCGAGAAGTGGAGGGCTGCCACGAGGCCCACCGCAAGCACCTGCGACCGAAGGGGCCGGTCGAGCGCGAGGGCGATCCCTCGCGTCCGCGCCGCGCCGCCTACGAGGGCCGCTCCCAGCAGGAGCCGAAGCGACGTGACCTCGAACGGCGAAAGCGCCTGAGAGAAGCGGATCAGGACCGCTCCCGTAGAGAAGCAGGCAGTGGCGGCCACGGCGAGGCCCGTCCCCTTGAGTTCTTCTCCCCTGGGCACGCGCGCTCCTCTGTGTTCCGCTGCGACTCGTCCGGCTCTTGCGGCCGGCCATCCTTACCACTTCCGAGCCCGGAAGACCAGCGACTTCGGCCAGGAATCGGTTTGACTTCCCCCACCCCCTGTGGTAAGAAGACCGCTGATGGAGCCCGCCGCGCCGCATGTTTACACGGTCAGCACCCTCACCGCGGAACTGAAGACCCTCCTTGAAGCCACCTATCCCAGTCTCTGGGTTGAAGGCGAAGTCAGCAACTTCAAGCACCACGCGTCCGGCCACATGTACTTCACCCTGAAGGACGCCACGAGCCAGATCCGCGCCGTGATGTTCCGGGCGGCCAACCGGACGCTCAAGTTCCGGCCCGGGGACGGCCTCGCCGTCCAGGTCCGGGCCTCCCTCGGCATCTACGAGCGTCGCGGGGAGTATCAACTCTACGTCGAGCACATGGAGCCGAAGGGCCTCGGGGCGCTGCAGCTGGCCTTCGAGCAACTGAAGGCCCGCCTGGCCGCCGAGGGGCTCTTCGACGAGGCCCGGAAGCGTGAGATCCCGCGCCTCCCGCGGCGGATCGGCATCGTGACCTCCCCGAGCGGGGCCGCCATCCAGGACATGCTGAACATCATTGACCGGCGGTTCGCTTCCGTGGAGATTCTGATCTACCCGGCGCGGGTCCAGGGGGAGGGGGCGGCCGAGGAGATCGTCGCCGGGATCGCGGCCCTGAACGCCCGGGGGGACCTGGATGTCATGATCGTGGGGCGGGGGGGCGGGTCCATCGAGGACCTCTGGGCCTTCAACGAGGAGATCGTCGCCCGGGCCATCGCTGCCTCCAAGGTCCCGGTCATCTCGGCGGTCGGCCACGAGACGGATTTCACCATCGCGGATTTCGTGGCAGACCTCCGGGCGCCCACCCCCTCCGCCGCCGCGGAGCTCGTCGTGGCCCACAAGGCCGAACTGGCCCAGCGCCTGGATGACCTCACCTCGCGCCTGGACTCCGCCCTGCTCCACCGGGTGAGCGCGGGGCGGCAGCGCCTCACCTTTCTCGGGCGGCACCTGGCTCTCCTGAACCCGGTGGAGCAGGTCCGCCGCCAGCGGGAGCGGGTCGCGGTTGCTGCCGAGACCTTGCGAGGGGCTCTCCGCACCCGCCTGAAGCTCTGGGAGGGGGAGCTCCGCGCCCTGGTCGGCAAGCTGGAGTCGCTGAGCCCCCTCGCCATCCTCGGGCGGGGCTACAGCATCACCCGCCTCCTGCCAGACCTGCGGGTCGTCAAGGACGCCGCCTCGGTCCGCCCCGGAGAGGCTGTCTCCATCCTCCTGCACCGGGGGAGCCTCGCCTGCCGGGTGGAAGAGCGGACCCTCCCGGCCGAGGGAGGCTGAGGTGGCGAACGAGCCCTCCCAGGTTCCCCTCTTCGCCCGGCCTGCGCCGCCCGATCACGGGGCAGAGCGGCCGGAGCAGAAGGCCAGCCCGCCCATGTCCATCCCCGAGGCCGAGCCCCCCGCGCTCAAGTTCGAGGACGCTCTCGCCCGCCTCGAGACGGTGGTCGCCCGCCTGGAGGGAGGCGACCTCGCCCTGGAGGAGGCTCTCAGTCTCTTCGAGGAAGGCGTCCGCCTGACCCGCCTCTGTTCGGCCCGGCTGGACGAGGCGGAGCGAAAGGTGAGCCTGCTCCTGCGGGACCATGAGGGGGCGTTGCGGGAGGTCCCCTTCGGCGACGCCGAGGAGGAGAAAGAAGAGGAGGAGTAGGGTGGGGGCCGGGGGGACGCGCCGCCGCCTGGACCTGCTCCTCGTGGAACGGGGGTTCGCGCCCAC
>CAZRDA010000047.1:9074-9750 GCA_964598715.1 uncultured bacterium
GTCCGGTAGCAGAAGGCCGGGGCCCTGCTTCCGGCCGACGCGCCGCTCGAGGTGGCGGGCCCGCCCCACCCCTACGTGGGCCGCGGCGGAGTGAAGCTCGCCCATGCCCTGGAGACCTTCGGGATCGGCGTCGCCGGCCGGGTGTGCCTGGACCTGGGAGCGTCCACGGGCGGCTTCACCGACTGTCTCCTCCAGGCCGGGGCCGAGTCGCTGATCGCCGTGGACGTGGGTGCCGGGCTCCTCGACGCCCGCCTGCGGGCCGACCCCCGAGTTCGGCTCCTGGAGCGGACCAACGTCCGGCACCTGAGGCCGGGGGACCTGCCCGCGGTCCCGACCCTGGCGGCGGCGGACCTCGCGTTTATCTCGCTCACGCTCGTCCTCCCGGTCCTGTGGCCGCTCCTGGCCTCCCCCCGGGAGGTGGTGGTACTGGTGAAGCCCCAGTTCGAGGTGGGGCGCGGGCAGGTGGGGAAGGGCGGGGTGGTCCGGGAGCCGGAGAAGCACCGGGCCGCGGTACTGAAGGTAGCCGCCGCGGCGCGAGCGGCCGGCTTCATAATCCGGGGCCTCACCGCCTCACCCCTCCTCGGGCCCAAGGGGAACCGGGAGTTCCTGCTCCACTTGGCCGAGACCGGCGAGCTCCTGGACCTCGACGCCGCGCTTGAGTCAATCATTCCGTCGC
>CAZRDA010000048.1:0-9684 GCA_964598715.1 uncultured bacterium
CGACCCCGGCCAGCACCGGGGACGAGATCCGGTGCGCCAGCGCCGTGAACGTGATCGGGCGCGTCCTGGGGGATCCCGCGGTCTTCAAGCAGGTCCGGTCGGGGACGCGCGTCACCATCGAGCAGGCCTGACCATTCCTCCAGATCGGCGCGAGGGCACGGTGTCCGAGCTCGACCGGTTTCTCGGCGAGCTGACCCGGCGCGAGACGGCAGGGGAGGTGGTCATCCACCTCCGGACCTTCCCGCCGCGGTCGGCCCGGACCCGGCCCCTGGTACCGTCCCTCCCCGAGGCCCTCCAGGACATTCTGACCCGCCGGGGCATCGCCGCCCTCTACGCGCACCAGGCGGAGGGGATCGCGGCCATCCGCGACGGCCGGCACACCCTCGTCGCCACCGGGACCGCCAGCGGGAAAAGCCTCGTCTATGCGCTGCCGATCCTCGAGACCTGCCTCGGCGACCCGCAGGCCACCGCGCTTTGCCTCTTCCCCATCAAGGCGCTGGAGCAGGATCAGCTCGGGGCGCTGCGGGAGCTCATCCCGCCCGGCAGCGGGATCACGGCGGCCATCCTGGACGGGGACACCCCGACGCACGAGCGCGCCCGCCTGCGGGAGCAGCCGCCGAACGTCCTGATCAGCAACCCGGACCTGCTCCACCTCAGTCTGCTCCCCTACCACCCGCAGTGGAAGGGGTTCTTCGAGCGGCTCCGCTACGTGGTGGTGGACGAACTCCACACCTACCGGGGCGTCTTCGGCTCCCACGTCGCCCACGTGCTCCGCCGGCTGCGCCGCGTCGCCGCCCACTACGGGGCCTCCCCCCAGTTCATCGCCTGCTCCGCCACCATCAGCAACCCGGGCGAGCTCGCCGGCGCCCTCACGGGCCTGCCCTTCACGGTCCTCGCCGAGGACGGCTCCCCGCAGCGCGGCAAGCGATTCGCCCTGGTGGGCACGCTCCGCAGTCCCTACGCGGAGGCGACAGCGTTGCTCCTGCGGTGCGTGGAGCAGGGCCTCAAGGCCATCGCCTTCACCAAGGCGCGGAAGATCACCGAGCTCATGGCCATGTGGGCCCAGGAGCAGGCCCCGCGCCTGGCCGAGCGGATCCGGGCCTACCGGGCCGGCTACATGCCGGAGGAGCGGCGGGCCATCGAGGCCGGGCTCTTCCAGGAAGAACTCTGGGGGGTCATCTCCACGTCGGCCCTGGAGCTGGGGATCGACGTGGGGGGGCTGGACGCCTGCATCCTCGTGGGCTATCCCGGCAGCATCACCAGCACCTGGCAGCGGGGGGGACGGGTGGGCCGGGGGAGCCGCGAGGCCCTCATCGTCCTGGTCGCCCTCCCCGACGCCCTGGACCAGTACTTCCTCCGCCATCCGGATCAATTCTTCGCGCGGGGCTTCGAGCCGGCCATCGTGGATCCGGGCAACCGGCAGATCCTCCAGGCGCACCTCACGGCGGCCGCGGCCGAGCTGCCGGTCGTCCCCGCCGAGCCGGTCTTCGCCGGACTCGACCTCACGCCGGCCCTGGAGGCGCTGCTCAAGGACGGGCGCATCGCCCAAAGCGCCTCGGGGGCGGAGTACTACAGCCGGGTCCGCTACCCGCAGCGGCAGATCAGCATCCGGAGCATCGGGGAGGCCCTCCCCATCCTGGACGAGCAGAACCGCTCCATCGGGACCGTGGACGGGATGCGGGCGCTGACCGAGTGCCACCCCGGCGCCATCTACCTGCACCAGGGACGGCAGTACGCGATCCTGAGCCTGGACCTGGCGCAGAAGGCGATCCGGGCCGCGCTCGTCGAGGCCGACTACTACACTCAGGCCCTCACCGAGAAGGAGACCGAGATCCTGGAGGTCCTGGCCACCCGCGACCTGCCGGGCTGCCGGGCCCGCCTGGGGCGCCTGAAGGTGACGACCCGCGTGACCGGCTACGAGAAGCGTCGGATCCACGGCCAGGACAAGATCGGCGCCTACCCCCTGGACCTGCCCCCCCAGACCTTCGAGACGGTCGGCCTCTGGCTCGAGGTTCCGGAGGAGGTGGCGCGGCGCACGCGCGAAGCCGGGCGGCACGTCATGGGCGCGCTGCACGCGGCGGAGCATGTGGCGATCGCGCTGCTCCCCCTCTTCGCCCTCTGCGACCGCCACGACGTGGGAGGGATCTCCACGCCGTTTCACGCTCAGGTCGGGGGCCCGGCCATCTTCGTTTACGACGGCACCCCCGGCGGCATCGGGCTCAGCGAGCGCGGCTTCGAGGTGCTCGAGGCCTGGCTCCGGGAGACCATCGCCCTCCTCCAGGACTGCCCCTGCGAGGCGGGCTGCCCCTCCTGCGTCCAGTCCCCCAAGTGCGGCTCCGGGAACAAGCCCCTGGACAAGGCCGGCGCGTCCCTGCTCCTCCGGGCCCTGCTCGGAGGGGACGGGCAGGAGGCGCCCGCGGGGCAACCGGAGGCCCCGCGCGGGGAGCCCGCGAAGGCCGCCCTCCCGGCCGAGGCGACGGCTCGGCAGCAGCCGCCGGCGGGGACGGGGACCCTCCCGCCCAAGGTATTGGTCCTGGACGTGGAGACGCAGCGGAGCGCCGAGGAGGTGGGAGGCTGGGACCACAGGGACAAGATGGGGCTGGCGGTGGCGGTCACCCACGACCTCGGGACGGGGATCAGTCGCGTCTATCTGGAGCGGGATGCGCCGGCCCTGCTGGCCGACCTGGCCTCGGCCGACCTGGTGGTCGGGTTCAACGTCCGCCGGTTCGACTACGGGGTGCTTCAGCCCTACGCTTCCCTCGACCTGAACGCCCTCCCCACCCTCGACATGCTGGAGGAGGTCCACAGCCGGCTGGGCTTCCGCCTGAGCCTCAGCCACCTGGCCGAAGAGACGCTGGGCACCCCGAAGACGGCGGACGGCCTGCAGAGTCTGGCCTGGTGGAAGGCGGGGGAAGTGGAGAAGGTCATCGCCTACTGCACCGCCGACGCACAACTCACCGGCGCCCTCTACCGCTTCGGGCAGGACCATGGCTACCTCCTCTACCGCGACCGGGAGGGGCGGCCGGTCCGGGTGCCCGTGGATTTCGGCGAAAAATCTGTTTCCAACCCGCCGGGGGGCGGGCTATAATCCCACCACTTATTCGTGCCCGGGCGTCATAGCGCCCGAGGAGGCCTCATTCATGAAATATGCGGCGGTGAAGCGCGCCTATGATGTCATCTCCCCCGCCTACGATTTCCTCTTCGACCGGATCTTCCACCCCGGGCGCGTCGCGGCGGTCGCGCACATGGGGATCGCGCCGGGCCAGCTGGTCCTGGAGGTCGGGATCGGGACCGGGCTGAACCTGCCCCTGTATCCCCGCCACTGCCACCTGGTGGGAGTTGATCTCTCGCAGCAAATGTTGCGGAAGGCCCAGGAGAAGGTGGAGGAGCTGGGCCTCGCCAACGTGACCCTCCTGGTGATGGACGCCAAGCGCCTCACCTTCGCCAACGACGCTTTCGACCACGTCCTGGCCACCTACGTCATCAGCGCGGTCCCCGACCCTGTCCAGGTCCTCCGGGAGGCCCGCCGGGTCTGCCGCCCCGGGGGCAGCATCGTCATGCTGAACCACTTCAAGAGCGAGAACCCGGTCCTGGGGGCGTTCGAGGAGCTGGTCGCCCCCATCACGACGAAGTTGGGGCTCTTCAAGCCCGACCTAGCCCTGTCCCCGCTCCTGGAGCAGGCCGGGCTCATCGCAGACCAGGTCCAGCGCGTCAACGGACTGAACGGGTGGCGCCTGGTCCGGTGTATCACCCGCAAGTGACAGCGACCGGAAGGGGGCCCATGACGGCTCGCAGCCTGCTCTCCGCTGGCGGCATTGCCGCCTTCGCCGGAATCGTCCTTGCCCTCACCCCTGCGCCGGCCTCTCCCCAGAACGCGAGCCCGGCCCCGCAGGAGATGGAGGTCCTGGGGGTCGCCACCGACCAGCAGTCCGGCCAGCCGATGGTCCTGCTCCGGGGGAAGGCCGACCAGCGGGCCCTGACCATGGTGATTGATCCCTCGGCCGCCCTCGGGATCGCCCTGCCGTTGCAGGGGGTCACCCCTCCACGCCCATTCACGCATGACCTGCTCCTCATGATCATCCGCCGGGCGGGCTACACCCTGGAAAAGGTGATCATCACCGACCTGAAGGAGAACACCTACTTCGCCACCCTCATCCTCCGCCGGGGGACCGAGCCGCTCGAGATTGACTCCCGCCCCAGCGACGCGATCGCCCTCGCGCTCAGGGCCGGCGCCCCCATCCTTGCGGCGGAGGCGGTCCTGAAAGTTCCCCCGGAGCCGAAAGGTCCCTGAGGGACCTCCACGCGGCGCAATCGAACGTCCGCCTCGTTAGACTTTCGCGCAACTCGCCCCGCGCGCCCCCATGGCGCACCCCGCCGCCCGGTGCCTCACCGTCACCCGTGCCAATCGCGAGGCCGCCTTCGCCGAGGCGCTCACGGTCCTGCGGGCGCTCACCGGGCAGCAGTCCCTTTCCAGTTGACGGCGGAAGTGACCCTCGGATAGCCTACCGGCTGTTCCGCAACCGAACGGGAAGCCAATGCCGCGCAAGTACTTCACCCTGGCGGAAGCGAACGCGCTCCTCCCCACCCTGCGCTCGATCCTCGAGCGAATCGCGGAGAAGCGCCGGGACTTGCAGGAGAAGCAGCAGGCGCTCGCCGTTTTCCGCCACCAGGCGGCCGGCAACGGCCACCACCTGGCCTCCCCCGAGTTCCTCGCCCTCCGGAAGCAGGCCAGCTTCATCGGGGAGGAGCTCCAAGTGGAGATCCAGAAGATCCACGACCTGGGCTGCCTGCTGAAGGGCCTGGACCTGCCCCTGGTGGACTTCCCGGCCCGGCGGGCGGGCCAGGAGATCCTCCTGTGCTGGAAGGGGGACGAGGACCGCGTCGCCTTCTGGCACGGAACCGATGAGGGGTTCGCGGGGCGCAAGCCGCTGGAGGGGACCGACTGAGGCCCGGAGGGCGCCGTGGCCGATGAGACCATTCTCGCTCGCCTGCTCCGCCGCGTGGACCGTTCCCCCTTCTGGAAGCTCCTGGGGATGGAACTCATCGGGGCGGAGGAAGGGCTGGTCCGCGTCCGGCTGACCTTGCGGCCGGACCTGCAGAACTCCCGCGGCATCATGCACGGGGGGGCGCTCGGCGCCCTGGTGGACTCCGCCGGGGGGCTCGCCGTCCTGACCACGGGGGTGGATGGGTCCATCCCCACCGTGGAGTACAGCCTGAACTTTCTGGCCCCCGTCGAGGGGGGAACCGTCACCGCTGAGGGACGCCTGCTCCGCCGGGGGCGCCGGATCGCCGTCTCCGAGGTGACCGTCACCGACGAGGCGGGGCGCCTCATCGCCAAGGGGTTGGTGACCAACCTGGTCGCGGAGTGAGGCGGGAGCGCCGCGCCACGGAGCCGCGATGATCAACTACCGGCACCACATTTTCGTCTGCATGAACGCCCGCCCGCCCGGCCACCCCAAGGGGGACTGCGCCAGCAAGGGGGGGCGCGACACCATGGCGGCCTTTCAGGAGGAAATGGAGAAGCGGGGGCTGTGGGAGAAGGTGGGCCTGAACGGCTGCACCTGCCTTGGCCCCTGCCAGCTCGGGCCGACGGTGGTGGTGTACCCCGAGGGAGTCTGGTACGGAAAGGTGGGGCCGGCGGACGCCCGGGAGATCGTGGAAAAGCACATCCTGGGCGGGCAGCCGGTCGAGCGGCTCTTCCTGAAAACTCTCTTCGACCAGGTGCTCGGGAGCGGCCCCCCAGCCTAGTCGGGTCGGAGGATGAGGAGATAGCCGCCCGGATAGATCCCCTCAGGGGGGATGCGGTGCAGGACCGCCGTAAGCGGACGGCTTGTGGCGCGCAGGGCGAGGTGACACGGGCGGGCGCCTCCGTCCTTCCCGAGGGACGCGAGCGCCTTTCGGAAGCCCGCCCGGTCCCCCTCCGGCAGAAGTTCCAGGAGTTCCCTGCCGACCGCCCCCGCCTCCGCCACCCCCAGGAAGGCCTCCGCTGCGGGGTTGAGGACGACCGCCGCGCCATTCCCGTCGGCCTCCACCACGCCCTCCTCCAGATGCCGGAGGAGGTGCTCGTGGTGGCGCTTGGCGGCGAGGAGCTCTGTGACCACCTGCCGGGGCCGGAAGCCCTCGTAGCCGAAGACTGCCTCCGGCGGCCCCGTCGTCCCCCCTCCGGCCGCGAGGGTCTTCACGGCCTTCAGGAGATTCTCAGTCACCACGGGAAGGGGCCCTTTGGCCACGAAGGCCTGAGCCTCCAGCCCGGCCATCTCCCCCAGGTCGCGGGCCGCCAGGCCCGAGAAGACGATCACCGGGATGTGCTTCAGGCGAGGATCCTCGCGCAGGTAGCGGCAAACGCGGGCACCGTCCACCTTGGGCATCACGAGGTCCAAGATCAAGAGATCCGGCGGCTCGCGGCGTAGGGCCCCCAGGGCCTCGAGGCCGTCGTAGGCTTTCCGGACCACGAACCCGGCCTCCTTCAGCAGATCCCCTACCGCCTCCACGACGAACCGGTCGTTGTCCGCGATGAGGATCTGCCGCTTCCTCATCCTTTCCCCCCTCCCCTGCCCGCGGCTTTCAGCAGCATCGCCATGACCTGTTCCAGGCGCCGCCCGAGGGCCTCCGGACTCTTGTCCGCCCCTTTGTGCAGGAAGAGGGCCGGGGCACACTTCCCAAGGAGGGCCTTCATCTCATCATCCACCGGGCTCCCCGACACGAAGAGGATGGGAGCGGGCGGGGAGAGCCCCAGGCCCTTCTCGAGCGCCCGAAAGGCTATCCCGGTCGCAGCCCCGTTCAGAGGCGTCATCATCAGGTCCAGGACCACCAGCTTCACGGGCAGGTTGTCATGGAAGCGAGCCGTCGCTCGGGAGAGCAGCTCGGACCCGCTTGCGCACAGCTCCACGGTGGTCGCTATCCGCCGCTCCTGGAGCAGATCCCCGAGGAGCGTTCGGTAGAGCCGGTCGTCGTCGGCCACCAGGATGCACGAGAGTTGCGCCGGGGCCGGCGCGGCGGCCGCCCCCAGCGGGAGGCCGCAGGCGGAGCAGCGGACGTCGGGGCCCAGCTCAGTCCGGACCGTATAGGTGTACACCTCCTCGTTGCACGCCGGGCAGATGCGGAAAGAGCGTTTCGGGTCAGGGGTGGGCATGCGCCTCCCCCGGGGCCGGCGGGGGAGAAAGGTAACGGCGAGACCAGCCCCCTTCCACCCACGCGGCAGACGCCACCGACTCCCCCCGAATCGGGCGGGGGCTCACTGGGCCTTCCGACGGCGGCCCTGGAGGGCGAAACCGATCGTGTTGATGAGCTTGGCCGTGTCCAGGGCCTTGGTGACCGTCCAGTCGGCCCCCGCCTGGGAGGCCTTGATGTGCAGCCCGTCCTTGTCCAGGGCCGTCAGCATGATGATGGTGATCCCTCTGGTGGCCTCGTCCCGCTTCAGCCGGCGACAGGTCTCGTAGCCGTCCATGCCGGACATCATGACATCCAGGACAATCACATCGGGGTGGTGCTTCTTCGCCTGCTCGATCCCCACGGTCCCGTTCTTCGCCGTGAGGACCTCGAAGCCGCTGGCCTGCAGCCGATCCCGGACCACCGTGAGGATGAATGCCTCGTCGTCAATGATCAGCACGCGCCCCCGCGGCTCCGCGCTCACCGGAGCCGCCGCCACCTGGCCACCTTCGGGCGGCGTGGGGGGGGCGGGAGCTCGGGCCGACAGGGGCGGCGCGGAGAGGACCTGGACCCTCTCCCGGAGCTGAGCCAGGGCACGGCCCCAGGTGGTCATGAGCTGAACTGCTTCCCCCTCCAGCCGCGTGATCTCGGCCAGCACGGCCTGCAGTTCCTGCTCCCACTTCTTGGGGACCGTCTCGCTCATCGCCTCACCGCCGCGGGGAGATCCATCGGGCAAACGCCTCCACCCTCCCCGGGGGCAGCAAGAAGCGCGCCAGGCGAGCGGCGGGGCGCGGACCGGCTTTCTGATTGAAAACAGCGGTTTCTCTCCCTACAATACAGCCATCGTCCTGTCGCCCCGGGAGAGCCCATGGCCGCTGACGTCCTCCTCATGGAAGTGGCGGAGGGGATCGCCACCCTCACCATCAACCGCCCCGAGGTCCTGAACGCCCTCGACGACGCCGTCAAGGCCCGTCTGGATGAGGTCCTGCCCGCACTGGAGCAGGACGGCGCGGTCGGGGCCGTCATTCTCACGGGGGCGGGGGACCGGGCCTTCGTCAGCGGGGCTGACATCCGGGGCCTCGCGGCGAAGGGGTCCCAGCACCGCCTCGCCCACGGGCTCGCCGAAACCTTCTGGGCCCTGGAGCACCTGCCGAAGCCGACCATCGCAGCGGTGAACGGCTTCGCCCTGGGGGGCGGCTGCGAACTGGCCCTGGCGTGCGATCTCCGGATCGCCAGCGAGCGGGCCCGCTTCGGGCAGCCGGAGGTGAACCTGGGGATCATGCCGGGCGCCGGGGGGACGCAGCGCCTGCCCCGCCTGGTGGGGGTCGGGAAGGCGAAGGAACTCATCTTCACCGGAGCGATCATTGACGCCGCCGAGGCCAAGAGCATCGGGCTCGTCAACCAGGTGGTCCCACACGCGGACCTCCTGCCGCGGGCGCGGGAGATAGCCCGCCTCATCCTGAGCAAGGGGCCGCTCGCGGTACGGCTGGCCAAGGCGGCCATCACCGTCGGGACGGCGGAGGGCATGCTCCCCGGCCTGGCCTTCGAGAAGATGGCCCAGGCGTACCTGTTCACGACGGACGACCGGGCCGAGGGGATGCGGGCATTTCTGGAGAAGCGGCCGCCCCGCTTCCGGGGGGAGTAGCGGGAGCCCGGAGCCGGCGGGGTCGGTGGCGCGGAGGGGGCGATGGCGGAGAAGGAAGGGAAGCCGAAGCAGAAACGCCAGTTCGTGCGCTACTCGGCCTACCGGGTGGACCCGGCCTGGCGGCGCCTCCCGCAGGAGGAGCGGGATGCGTCCCGGAAGGAGTTCCTGGCCGCTCTGGAGGAGTCCCGGGCGAGCCTCATGATCCGGACCTACTCCTGTCTGGCGACCCGGGGGGACTGCGACTTCCTCCTGTGGATGATCAGCGACCGCCTGGAGGCGTTCCAGGACTTGCAGGCGCGCCTCCTGAAGACCGGCCTGGGGAAGTATCTGACCCTTCCCCACTCCTACCTGGCGATGACCAGGCGCTCGGTGTACGTGGACAAGCACGTCCACGAGGGGCAGGAGGGGGTCCGCCTGGCGGTGAAGCCGGGGGAAGCGAAGTACCTCTTCGTCTACCCCTTCGTGAAGACGCGCGAGTGGTACCGGCTGACGCGCTCGGCGCGGCAGGGGATGATGGACGAGCACATCGCGGTCGGGCACCGGTACCCGACGGTCAAGCTGAACACGACCTACTCCTTCGGCCTGGACGATCAGGAGTTCGTCGTCGCCTTCGAGTCCGACGTCCCGGCCGATTTCCTGGATCTCGTGATGGAGCTGCGAGAGACGGAGGCAAGCCGCTACACCGCGCGGGACACCCCAATCCTCACCGGGGTCGCGGCCTCGGCAGCGGAGATGCTGGAGCTGCTGGGCTGAGAGGGAGGACTCATACAAACCCAGATGAATTGTCTGACAGAGGGTCCGGGTGGCGCCGGATGCCGCGCGAGGGCCCCCGTAGCGGAGGGGGGTCCCAGCGGCCCTGGGCCGATGGGGGGAACCACGGGAGGGTTCCC
>CAZRDA010000049.1:0-6590 GCA_964598715.1 uncultured bacterium
TGTAGGATTGCAAGACCTGTCCCGCTTCGCTCGGCGACCCTCCTCGCTTTGAATTTCGCGCCTGTTGATGCCTAACAATGAGTATGTGGTTTCAGCCTAGCGCCTCAAATGGGGCTGGCTGTCAGCATAACGCCCCCCGCGATGGACTCCATCTAGCATGCGTTTTCGTGCAATTACTATGCCTTCCTCTGGGAAGGGAGTGGCATAGATGGTTTCCGTATAATCTCCCATCAAACGGTGGCCCACAACGGACCGACCGGACTGCGGACGCTCAGCCCGCCACGGTTGAGCACGTGTCTGTAGACCATGATTGCCTTGACATGCTTATCGCCGAGGAGTTCCTGGACGGCGCGGATGTTGGCGCTTGCCTCGAGTCGCTGGAGGGCGGGGAGGACTTCGGCGGGGCCGGCTCGGGGTCAGTCCGGGGCTCGGGGGCGGCGGGCGGTTCCGGAGCCACCGGTGACGCCGCCACCGGCGCGGCTGCCGCTCGGGGGGAGGGCTAGGCGGGGGGTTTTCCTCCGCCTGCCTCGGTCGGGGCGGTCAGGCCGGGAATGCCGGCGGCCCGGACCCGCGCCAGGAAGTGGCCGTAGGGCTCAAGCGGGGCCCAGCCGGCCGGGAGGTTGATGGTCAGGACCTGGCCCTTGTGGATGATGTGCGGATTGCGGCCGATGAGGGTCCGGTTGGCCGTGTACACCTTGGGCCACTGCCTCGCGTCCCCGTAGTAGTAGGCGGCGATCAGGTGGAGGTTGTCCTCCACCGTGACCTGGTGCAGGGCCTCCACGGGCAGGTCTGCCATCGCCTGCTCGAAGCTCCCGGGCTCGGGCAGACCCGTAGCGGTTTCCTGGGCCACCACCACCCCCGCCCCCAAGAGGAGCAAGGGGAGGAGGAGTGCTCTCGCCATGTGACCAGACGACCGCGGCATCATAGCCTCCTGTTCGCCTCCGGGCCGTTCGCCCGCCCGCCCGCGACCACCCGCGCCGGGAGGTACTTGCGCCACGCCTCCAGGCGCTCGCGGGAGGTGGCCAGAATCCCCAGATAGAAGACAGAGATGGGCTTCGCCGGGGGCCGGATGAGGATCATCCCCGCCTCGTGCGGGGTGCGGCTTCCCTTCTTGAGGTTGCAGGCCCGGCACGCACTTACGACGTTCTCCCACACGGTTCTCCCACCGAGGGAGCGGGGGAGCACGTGGTCAATGGTCATGCGCTCCCCGCTGTTGTGGCCGCAGTACTGACAGGTATGGCCGTCCCGCTTCAGAATGTTCCGCTTGTTGAAGGAGAGGGTCTGGAGCGGGGGCTTTCGCACGAAGCGGTGCAGGCGGATGACCGAGGGGACCGGGAAGGTGACGGAGGGAGAGCGGAGGACCCAGGTGGTGTCCTCCACCCGCTCCGCGCGGCCGGTGTACAGAAGCACGATGGCTCGGCGGGCACTGCAAACCTGGAGGGCCTCGAAGGTCTGGTTCAGGATCAGGACTTTACTTGACTCCATCCGCGGCATACCTTTGGCCGACCTTCGCGCCTGCCCGTCGGCGTGCCCGGCATCCTAGCGAGAGATCGGCTGGCTTGTCAAGGTGCAAGGGACGGGCCAGAAGCGGGGGTGGGGGGGAGGCGGCGAGAGAGGGTGTCGAGCAGGATCCCCTCCCGGAGGCCGCCGTCGCTCACGGTGAGGGCCTCGAACCCAAGGGCAGCCAACGTTTCCGCAAGGAGGCAGGCCCCGGCCACGATGACGTCGGCCCGGCCGGGCTCGAGGCCCGGGAGGCGGCGGCGCTCGGCGAGGGGCAGCCCGGCCAGCCGTGCCAGCAGTTCGCGGACCCGCCCCACCGTGAGACGGTGCCCCGTGACCTGGTCGGGGTCGTAGGGCTCGAGGGCGAGGTCAATGGCGGCCAGCGTCGTGACGGTCCCCGCGGTCCCCACCGCCTCGGCGGCCCGCAGCGCCGCCTTGAAGGGGACGCCGGTCCCCACCGCCTCCCGGACGTGGCTGGCCATGACGGCCAGCGCCTCTGCCGGCGGCGGGTCCTCCGGGAGGAAGCGCTCCGTTAACTTGACGACGCCGAGCGGCAGGCTCACGCTCTCCACCAGGGCGTCGCCTGCGACGAGCGTGAGCTCGGTGCTCCCCCCGCCGATGTCCATGATGACGCACCGGCCCGCAGGGCGGGGGAGGAGGTGGAGCGCCCCGAGCGCACTGAGGCGTCCCTCCTCCCGGGCCTCCACCACCTCGACAGGACAGCCGGCCGCGGCGGCGGCCCGAAGGAACGCCTCCCGGTTCGCCGCCTCCCGGGCTGCGCTCGTGGCGACGGCCCGGACCGCGACCGCCCCGAGCCCACGGACCGCGACCGCGTACTCGGCCAGGGTGGCCACGGTCCGCTCGATGGCGGCGGCACTGAGGCGTCCCGTTCCATCCAGGCCCTCGCCCAGGCGCGTGATAGCCTGGGCCTGGTGCCGGACGGTGTAGGCGCCGGGCGCCTCTGCCACCGCCACCAGGAGGCGGACCGTGTTGGTCCCGACGTCAATGGCGGCGAAGGTGGGCATCAATCCTGCCTCGCCCGCGCCAGCTCCGCTAGCCTCTTGACCAGGGCCGCGTCCGGCCGGACGACGATGCTTTTCTCCCGGGTGATCAGGGCCTCCCCCGGCTTTCCCCCCTTCGATTTCCGGACGTAGCGGGCGGCGGTGTAATCCACGGCGACCTTGGTCTGGCCCCGGGCCTTGCTGTAGTAGGCGGCGAGGACGGCCGCCTCGTGCAGCGTGCGGCTCGGAACCTCCGGGCGCGCTTTCTCCGTCCGGACGAGAACGTGGGAGCCGGATGTCCCCTGGGCATGCAGCCACAGGTCGTGGCCCCGCGCCACCCGGAAGGTCAGCGTCTCGTTTCCCTGGCTGCTCTTCCCCACCAGGATCTCTCGCCCCTCGCTGGAGAGAAAGACCCGCGGCGCCGGGCCCTCTCCCGCCCTCGGCCGGACCGTGGCCGCCGGCTCCGCGCGGCTGCGGGGGCCGACGGTTCGTCGGATGCTCTCTTCTTCCTCGGCGGGGAGCGGCCCGCTGGCCAGCCTCGTTTCGGCCTCCGTCAGTCGCTTCAGACTCTCCTCGGTCTCGCGCAGCCTCTGCCGGAGGAGAGGGAGGCCCCGGCGGGCCTTGGCCGCCCGCCTGAAGTAGGCCTCGGCGTTCGCCCGGACCGGGATGCTCGGGTCGAGGGGAATCGTCAGGCGGGCGTCGGGAGCGGCGGCGGGATCCGGGAGGGTAACCTCACTGGCTCCTCGCGGGACCATCCGCTGGTTCGCCAGGAGGAGCGCTCCCATCCGCTGCCACCGGTCGGCCTCCGCCGCCCTGGCTACATCCTCCCGGAGCGCCCTCGCCCGCCGCTCGAGGCGGGCCACCGCCCGGGCAAGGAGCCGCTTCAGGGATACTCGCCTCTCCTCGGGGCGGAGAGCCCGGCGCGCCTCCTGCCAGGCCAGCAGGGCCTGGCTCATGCTCTCCATGGGACGCTGGGCATCCGCGGGGTGGGCGGTGAGGGGGATCGCGCTCACCCCCACGACCGCCTCCCCCTCGAGGAGGAGGCGGGGGGAGAAGGGGCCGCTGCCCATCGTCAGAAGTTCCTGGAGAAGCGGAAAGAGGGCTGCGGGATCCGGAGTGGTGGCCCGGGAGGCGATCTCCTTCGCCAGCGCCGTCCCGAGGGGCGGGAGGGCCGCCCGCAGCGCCCGGAAGAGGGGCTCTCCGGAGGCCAGGAACGGGGCGAGCAGCGCCGTGAGATCCCCCGCCGTTTCGGGCGGCTTCGGTGTGGAGGGTGGTTCGAGCCGAAAGCCTGGGGGAATCGGGATCGTGGGCCGTTCCGGCTGGAGGATCGCGGCCCCGGGCCGCCGGGGGGAGAGGCTTGCTTCAAGCGTGGCCGCGCCCGCATCAAAGGTGAGCCGGAGCCGCCTGGCCCACTCGTCAGCGGAGAGGTCGCTGAGCGTCCGGCCGCGGAGCACTCTCGCCGCTGCGCGCGCCAGCGGCTCTGCGCTGCTCCCCTCGGCCTGCCGGGTCAAGGCCAGGATCGGTCTGCCGGGGGTGAGGTCGAGGAGCAGGAAGGGACCTCCGGCGAAGCGGAAGCAGATCGTGGATTCGGCTACTCCAATGCCCGCCAGGCGGCAGCCGAGCAGTGATTCCCGAACCTCGCGGGCCACCGCGAGCAGAGACAGGAAATCCATTGGGCCTCCGGCGCGCGGATGATACCGGCTTCACTGAATCAAGTAAAGGCGCGGCGGCGCTGGAGAATTTGACACCGGCAGCGCATTCGACTAAATTGGATGGGTTCAACTCCCTCGGGACTTCGCTCCGGCTGGAGGCGGGAGGGACCTGGATGCTCAAGAGCATGACCGGCTTCGGCAGGGGGGAGCACACCACCCCCCGGGCTCACTACCGGGTCGAAGTCCAGGCCGTCAACCACCGCTTCGTCGAGGTCCGGGTCCGACTCCCCCGGCGCCTCTCGCGCCTGGAGCACCAGATCCAGCGCGAGGCGCAGCAGCGGTTCGGCCGGGGCCGCTTCGACGTCCACCTCTCTGAGCGTCTCCTGATTGATCCCCCCAGGACGATTCGGGTGGACCGGGCTGCGGCGCGGCAGTTCGTGACTGCTGTCCGCGCGCTCCAGGAGGAGTTGGCGCTCCCCGGCACCCTCTCGGTGGAGGCGCTGGTCGCCCTCCGGGACCTGGTCGCCTTCGAGGAGCCGGAGGAGGAAGCGGGGGCCGTCTGGGAGGAGATCCGCCCGGCCCTGGAACAGGCCTTCACGGACCTGGGGGCAATGCGGGAGAAGGAGGGGGCAGCCCTCGCCGCCGAGCTCCGTCACCGTCTTGCCTTCCTGGAGCGCGGCCTCGCGGCCGTGCTGGCCCGGGTCCCCGGGACCACGGCGGCCTACCGGGCCCGGCTCCAGGAGCGGGTGGCGGCGCTGGCGCCAGGCCTCCCGGTGGATTCCGGGCGGCTGGAGCAGGAGGTGGTGCTCTTCGCCGACCGGACCGACGGCACCGAGGAAGGGGCGCGCCTCAAGAGCCACGTGGCCCAGTTCCGGGAGTTGCTGGAGGCGCCGGGCCCGCAGGGGCGGAGGCTCGAGTTCCTCCTCCAGGAGCTGAACCGCGAGGTCAACACCCTGGGGAGCAAGGCGGCCGACGCGGCCATCGCGGGCGAGGTCGTGGCCATGAAGGCCGAACTGGAGAAGATGCGGGAGCAGCTCCAGAACGTGGAGTGAGCGGGCGAGCGTGAAGCCGGAGCGGCTCCTGGTGGTGGTGTCGGCTCCTTCGGGTGCGGGGAAGACGACCCTCTGCGAGGAGGCGGTCCGGCGCCTGCCCCGCCTGGTGCACTCGGTTTCGTACACCACACGTCCCCCCCGGCCGGACGAACGGAACGGGCGGGATTACCGGTTCGTGGAGGAGGCCGCGTTCAGGCGGATGGTGGCGGAGGGCGCCTTCGCGGAGTGGGCGACGGTCCACGGAAACCTGTATGGGACCTGCCGGCGGGACCTGGAAGCTCACTTCGCGGCCGGCAACGACGTGATCCTGGACATTGATACGCAGGGAGCAGCCATCCTGCGGGAGGCGTACCGGGACGGGGTGTTCGTCTTTGTCCTTCCCCCCTCCTTTGCCCACTTGGAAGCGCGCCTCCGGGGCCGGCGGACCGACCGGTCGGAGGAGATCGCCCGACGCCTCGCCCGGGCCAGGGAGGAGATGGCTGCGTACCCCTCGTATGAATACGTGCTGGTGAACGACGATGTGGAACGGGCGGTGACGGCGCTCTGCGCCATTATCACCGCCGAACGGTCCAAGAGCTGCCGGTTCACCGCGGCGCCAGAGATGGCGCCGGACCGGTGACGGCGGGGGAGGAGCAGTCCGATGCCTCTGGTGCTCATCGAGGATATTCTGGACAAGGCGGACAGCAAATACCGCCTGGTGATCGTTGCCGCCAAGCGGAGCAAGCAGATCAACCGGGGTGCCCCGCCCCTCGTCCAGGCGCGGAGCGTGAAGCCTACCTATATCGCCCTGGAGGAGCTGGCTGCGGGCGCCGTGGACTTTAGCGTGATCCCGCTGGAGGAGGCGCAGCGGGCCGGGATGCTGGCGGTAGAGGGCACGAAGCCCACGTGGTTCCGGGACCTGGCCCCGGAGCCGGTGGCGGTCGGCGAGGAAGAGGAGGTCGCCCCCGAGGTGGAGGGGGCCGAGGAGCCTGCTCCCGAGGGGGAGGAGCCGGTCGCGGCAGGGGCGGTGGAGAGCCCTGTGCCAGGAGAGCCGGAGCTCGTGGGCCTGGATGTGCTGGAGAGGCCAGAGGAGAAGGAGGAGGAAGGCTAACCCGGTCCGGGAGTTCCCTCCGGCGCCAGGGGCCATGAATTTTCCCCCGGCGCCGTGTGTTTCCCTCACGATTCCCTGATGACGGCCTGGTCGGTCCGCGCGCCGGGGACGGGATGACCGGAGTGGTCCTGGCCGGGGGAAAGTCCTCCCGGATGGGGACGAATAAGGCGCTTCTTTCTTTTGGCGGGCAGCGCCTGATCGAGCGGATCATTTCCGCCCTGCGGCTCCTGTTCCCCGAGGTTCTCATCATCGGCGGGACGCCGGGGCCCTACGACGACCTGGGTGTCCGGGTGGT
>CAZRDA010000049.1:6690-9581 GCA_964598715.1 uncultured bacterium
TTCTCATCATCGGCGGGACGCCGGGGCCCTACGACGACCTGGGTGTCCGGGTGGTCCCGGACCTTATCCCGGAGAAGGGTTCGCTCGGGGGGATCTACACGGCGGTGGCCGCGGCCTCCTCCCCCCACGCCTTCGTGATGGCCTGCGACATGCCCTTCTTCAATTCTCCCCTCGTCCGTCACATGCAGGATCTGGCGGCCGAGGCGGACATCGTCATCCCCCGCTCCCCCGACGGGCTCCAACCCCTGCACGCGATCTACGGAAAGGCTTGCCTGCCTCACATGGAGGAGACCATCCGGTCGGGCGACTTCAGGATCGTCCGCTTTTTCCCCAAGGTCCGGGTCCGGGAGGTCGGTCCGGAGGTCCTGGCGGCCCTCGATCTGGAGGGCCTGGCCTTCATGAACACCAACACGCCGGGGGAGTTCGACGAGGCCGTCGCCCGGTGGAGCGCGCAGCAGGAGGGCCGATGCACCGCCTCCTGAGCGCTCCATGGATCCTGCCCGTGGAAGGTTCCCCCATCCGGGACGGCGCCCTCCTGGTGGCGGATGGCCGGATCGAGGCCGTGGGTGCCCGCGCTTCCCTCCGGGACGCGGCACCCGATGCCATCGAGGAGGCCTTCCCGGGGGCCGTCCTCCTCCCGGGCCTGGTGAATGTCCACACGCACCTGGAACTCTCCGGCCTCTCGGGCACCCTCCCCCAGGGGCGAGGTTTCCTCCCATGGCTGCTGGCGCTCATGGAGCGCAAGCGCACGCTTGACGCCGCCTGGTACCGGGCCTCCGTAAGGCAAGGGATCGGGGCGCTCCTCCGGGCCGGGATCACGTGCGTCGGGGAGGTCACCTCCGCCGGCGTGAGCCCCCCCCTGCTCAGGGAGAGCGGGCTTCGGGGCGTCATCTACTGGGAGGTCCTGGGCCCGGACGCCGCTGAGGCGGAGGCCATCGCCTCGAAGACAGCGACGGCCCTGGCCGATCTGACCGCGCTGCTCCGCGGCTCGCTCCTCACGGTCGGCCTCTCGCCCCACACGCTCTACAGCACCACGCCGCCCCTCCGCGCGGCGCTGAAGCGCCTGAGGGACCTCGGGCCCTGGCCGGCCGCTATCCACGCGGCGGAGAGCCGGGAGGAGGTTGAGTTGATCCGGGAGGGCGCCGGCCCCCTGTGGGAGGGGCTCCTCAAGCCCCTGGGCGTGCCGCAGCCGAAGGCGCACGGGATCGGCCCTCTCGCCCTCCTGGAGGCCGAGGGGTGGCTGACGCCTGGAACGGTCGTGATCCACGCGGCCCAGGCTGAGGCGGGAGACGCCGCCCGCCTGGCCCGAACGGGGACCGCCGTGGCCTGCTGTCCCCGGAGCAACGCCGCTCTCGCCGTCGGGACCCCTCCCCTCGCCGCCCTGCACCGGGCGGGGGTCCGGCTGGGCCTGGGGACCGATTCGCTGGCGAGCGCGCCGAGCCTGAGCCTCTGGGACGAAGTCCGCGCGGCCCGTCTTCTTATCCCGGAGAGATCGCCGCGGGACTGGCTCCGGATGCTGACGCTGGGAGGGGCAGAGATCCTGGGCCTCGCGGATCGGATCGGGTCGTTCGCGCCGGGGAAAGAGGCCGACTGCATCGCCGTCCGTGTGCCCGAGGAGGAAGACCCGGAGCGGGCGCTCCTGGAGACGGGCTCGGAGGAGGCGGTCTGCTTCGCCATGGTGGGTGGGAGGGTCCTGCTGGATGCCCGGGCCGCAGCGGGGGAGGCGCATGGCCGCTGAGCCGCTCCGCCTCGGGAAGGTGGCGTATCTCAACTGCGAGCCGGTCTACGCCGGCCTGGAGGACGGGAGCACGCCGGCCCGGTGCACCATCGTGGAGGGGACGCCGGCAGCGTTGAATGACGCCCTGATGGCGGGCCGGCTCGAGGTCTCGGTCATCTCCTCCCTCGCCTACGCGCGGGCGAGGGGGGCGCTGCGTCTGCTCCCGAACCTCGCCATCGCCTGCGACGGCCCGGTGGTGAGCGTCCGCTGCTTCAGCCGGGTTCCCTGGGGGAATCTCACGGGCCGCCGCGTCCTGCTGGCCGCCGCTTCGCTCACGGCCGCCTGTCTCCTCCGGGTGCTCCTGCACCGCCGGTTCGGGGTCGAGCCGGAGTACGTCCCCGCGGCCGATGGGGAGGGCCTGCCGGCGGACATGGACGCCGGTCTGCTCATCGGCGACCCGGCCCTGCGAGAGGCGGGCCGGGCGCGTTTCCCCTACGAGCTCGACCTGGGGGAGGAGTGGAAAGCCTGGACCGGCCTCCCGTTCGTCTTCGCCATCTGGGCGGTGCGGGAGGACGTGTGGCGTGAGAGAGCAGAAGACGTCCGGGGCCTGCACCGGGCGCTGAGTGCCTCTAAGGCCTACGGGCTGGCCCGGGCGGAGGCGATCAGCCGCGCGGTCCACGCCCGCGTGGGGATGACGGAGGAGGCCTGCCTCGCCTACTTCCGCAAGCACCTCTCCTTCGATCTCAGCCCCCGCCACCTGGAGGGCCTGCGGGCCTTCTTCGCGCTCCCGGAGGTCCGCGAGCAGGTCGGCCAAAGCGTGCCGCTCCGCTTCATTGACTAGCCCCCCCCGGCGCCTTCTCTATCCTGGCCGATGCTCGCCGCTTGGGGACGGACTCCCTGCGCCTGGCCTTTGACATCCTGGAAAAGGCCCACGTGGGGCTGGCCCCCGGGATTGACTTCGGCACCGGGGCGGAGGGCTACGAACCTGGAGGAGGCGCTGGCGCGGCTTCGGGGCCTGCGCCCTGACGTACGGGCTACGGCCCCGGGATGAGTTGGCGGCCGCTGCCCCCGATTTTCTCCTCGATGACCTCCGGGACCTGCCCTCCCTGATCCGCTGAAGGGGCCGAAAAACCGCGACGCCCCCGGCTGGGGGCGTCCGTCGGCGCGCGGCGTT
>CAZRDA010000050.1:0-9354 GCA_964598715.1 uncultured bacterium
GGAGCGGCGACGCCCTGCTTCTGGACTACAGCATTGACCTGGTGACCCACCGGTAACGTTCCCGAGGTGGTATGCCCCACTCCCGCGCCGAGCGCGTCGGCGACCTGATCCGGGAAGTGCTGAGCGAGTTGTTGCTCCGGGCGGTCAAAGACCCTCGGGTGGGCATGGTGACCATCACCGGTGTGACGGTGAGCCCGGATCTGCGGGCCGCCCGAATCTACGTGGTCAGCCGGGCCAGCGATGGGGTGGAGGACCAAACGCTCGAGGGTCTCCGGGCGGCCAGGGGCTTCCTGCGGGGGGAGCTCGGCCGCCGCCTCCGCCTCAGGAACATCCCGAACCTTGCCTTCGTCCACGATCAGTCGCTCGACCGCGCCATGCGCATCTCGAGCCTCCTCCGGGAACTGCACCCGGGGGCCGAGGAGCCGGAGGATGGGTGATTTTCCCAGGATGGTCGAGCTCCTCAAGACCGTCCGCCGGGTGGCGGTGCTCTCCCACGTCAACCCGGAGGCGGACTGCATCGGCGCGGCGCTCGGCCTCACGCTCGCGCTCCGGGAGCAGGGGAGGACGGCCGTGGCCTACAACGCGGACCCCCTCCCCCGTGCCCTCCGGTTCCTCCCGGGTGCCGTGGACTTCGTGCAGGCCGATCGGCTCCCCGGCGGCCTGGACTGTGTCGTCGTCGTGGACAGCGGCACCCCGGAGCGGGTGGGAGGGCTCCTCACCGGGGTCGCCGCCCCTGTCCTGAACGTGGATCATCACAAGGGCAACACCCGGTTCGGCACCCTGAACTGGGTGGTCCCGGAGGCCTCCTCGGCGGGCGAGATGGTGTTCCACCTGCTCCGGGCCCTGGAGCACCCGATCTCGCCCGCGGTGGCCACGAACCTGTACGCCGCCGTGCTCACCGACACCGGATCGTTCCACTACAAGAACACCAGCCCGGAGGCCCTCCGGGTGGCGGCCGCCCTGGTGGAGGCGGGGGCGGTCCCGGCCCAGATCAGTGCGTCCCTGTACGCCCAGCGCGATGCCGGGGAGCTCCGACTTCTCTCGCGCTGCCTCAGCACCCTCCAGCGGAGTCGGGACGGTCGGGTCGCCTGGATGGAGGTGAGCGCGGCCGATCTGGCCGAGGCAGGGGTCGGGCAGGATGCCCTGGAGGGGTTCATTGACTACCCCCGCTCCCTTGCGGGGGTGGAGGTGGCCCTGCTCTTCCGGGGGCTCGGCGGTGACGGGATCCGGGTCTCCCTCCGCTCCCGGGGGCGGGCGGATGTGGCGGCGGTGGCGGCCACGTTCGGGGGTGGAGGGCACCACGACGCCGCCGGCTGTCGCGTGCCGGGGGAGTTGGCGGCGGTGCGCGGGGCCCTGCTCGCGGCCGTCGAGCGGGAACTCTCCTCTGCGGGGGGCGGGGCGCGGGGATGAAGCACCGGCGGGAGTGGAGCGGCGTCCTCAATGTGAACAAGTCGGCGGGGATGACCTCCCACGACGTGGTGGATGTCGTCCGACGGCTCTACGGGATGCGCCGGGTGGGGCACACCGGCACGCTGGACCCGCGGGGGACCGGGGTGCTCCCCATCTGCCTCGGGCGCGCCACCAAGATCGCCCAGTATCTGATGGCGGCCGACAAGGAGTACGCGCTCACCATGCACCTGGGCGTGACGACCGACACCCTGGACGCTGACGGGAAGGTGGTAGCCGAGAAAGACTGGTCCGGGGTCACGCGGGAGCAACTGGAGGCCGCGCTCGCCAGCTTCCGGGGGGAAGTCCAGCAGATCCCCCCCCTCTTCTCGGCCAAGAAGGTCCAGGGGGAGCGCCTGTACCGGCTCGCCCGCAGGGGGCAGGTGGTGGAGCGGGCCCCGGTCACCGTCACGGTGTACGACGTGAAGTGCACCGCCTTCGAGCCCCCGGAGGTCGGCCTGTGGGTCCGGTGCGGGAAGGGGATGTACGCCCGCACCCTCTGCGACGACATCGGGCGGATCCTGTCGTGCGGAGCTCACCTCGCCCGCCTGACCCGGACGCGTTCGGGTCGCTTCGAGGTGAAGGACGCCCTGACGCTGGCGGAGTTGACCGAGCGGGTGCAGGGCGGCCGCGGGGAGGAGGTCCTCATCCCGATCGCGGAGGCGCTGGCCCACCTGCCGGCCGTCCGGGTGGCCCCCGAGGCGACCGCGGCCGTCCTGCACGGCGGGGCGATCGCGGCCGCCGCGGTGGTGGCCTTTCCGCCCGACATCGGGAAGGGGACCCTGGTCCGGGTCCTCGGGTTCCGGCGGCAGCTCCTCGCGCTCGCCCGGGCAGCCGTGGACTCCTCCGACTTTGCCACGACCGATCCCCGCCGGAGCGCGCTGACCCCGGTTCGGGTCTTCAGCGGGGCCGCGTGACGATGCGGGTGGTGTCGGACCTCGCCGCACTGAGGCAGCGGCCCTTCCCCGGGATCGTCTGTGGCGTCGGGGTCTTCGACGGGGTGCACCTCGGCCATCAGGCCATCCTCCGGGGAGTGGTGGCGGAGGCAGGGCCGGCGGGTACGCCCGCGGTCTTCACCTTCCTCAACCACCCCCTCACGGTCCTCAACCCCTCCCGCGCCCCCCGGCTCATCACCCCTCCCCCCCTGAAGGCCCGGCTTTTCGAGGAGCACGGGATCGCGCTGACCATCGGTGTCCCCTTTACGCCCGCCACGGCAGCCCTCTCCCCGGAGGCCTTCGTCCGGGACGTCCTGGTGGGGCAGGTGGGGGTCCGGGGTGTGCACGTGGGGGCCGACTTCCGGTTCGGCCGCGGGCGGGAGGGGAGCCCCGAGGACTTGCTCCATCTGGGGACGGCCCTGGGGTTCACGGTTACGGTGGTGCCGGAGGTCTCGGTGGGGGGCACGCCCGTTCACTCGACCCTCATTCGGGAGCACCTCGGGACGGGGAAGCTCCGGGAGGCGCAGACGCTTCTGGGGCGTCCCTACCTGGTGCTGGGGGCGATCCAGCCGGGGGCCGGACGGGGGAAGGCGCTCGGCTTCCCCACGGCCAACCTGGACGGGGGCGAGGTCCTGGTACCGGACGGGATCTACGCGGGCCTCGCCAGAGCGACCGGTCCGTGGCGGAAGGCCGTCATGAGCCTGGGGGTGGCCCCCACGTTCGGCGGCACCCGCCGGCAGTTGGAGGTGCACTTCCTCCCGCCGCTTCCCGAGGCGATCGGGCCGGGGGTGGATCTGACGGTGGCCCTGCTGCACCGGATCCGTGACGAGATCCGCTTCCCGGACGCGGCCGCCCTGGTGGCCCAAATGCGGCAGGACGTCGCCTTCGCCGAGCGCCTCCTCGCGGCCGAGGAGCCGTAACGGGCGGCTCGGAAATGCCTTTACAGGGTGTTTTTCGTATGGTAGGCTATCTGCTCGAAAACATTGAGGATGCGCCAGGTGACCGGGGCGCCCCGCTCCGCGGGTCGAAGGGGGGATAGAGATGGCGAAGGCCCTCGCCAAGAAGCAAGACGTGATCGGCCAGTTCAAGGTCCACGAGAGTGACACCGGCTCACCCGAGGTGCAGGTGGCCCTGCTCTCGGGCCGGATCGGCTCCCTCGCGGAGCACCTGACCCTCCACAAGAAGGACCATCATTCCCGCCGCGGCCTCTTGAAGATGGTTGGGCGGCGCCGAAAGCTTCTGGACTACCTCAAGAGCAAAGACATCACCCGGTACCGGGCCCTCATCGAGCGCCTGGGCATCCGGAGGTAGCCGTCCGCGCGCGGCCGGGACGATCCGAGCGGTGCGAGGGAAGGCCGGAGAGAAAAACTCATGGCTGATCGCTTCGAAACGATGGTCGGAGGGAAGCCCCTCAGCATCGAGTGTGGCTCTGTCGCCCGCCAGGCTGACGGGGCGGCCTGGGTCCGCTACGGGGATACCGTCGTGCTGGTCACCGCCGTGGCGGCAAAGCAGGCCCGGGAGGGGATTGACTTCTTCCCCCTCACGGTGGACTACCAGGAACGCGCATACGCAGCCGGGAAGATCCCCGGGGGCTTCTTCAAGCGGGAAGGGCGCCCCCGGGACGCCGAGACGCTGACCTCCCGCCTGATTGACCGGCCCATCCGCCCGCTCTTCCCCAAAGGGTACCGCCGGGATGTCCAGATCATCGCCACCGTGCTCTCCGCCGACACGGAGAACGACCCGGACGTCCTGGCCATCGTCGGCGCCTCCGCGGCCCTGACCGTCTCCCCGATCCCGTTTCTCGGACCCATCGGCGCCGTTCGGGTGGCGCGGGTGGATGGCCACTACGTCCTGAATCCGACCTACAGCCAGCTGGAGAAGAGCGACCTGGACGTGGTCGTCGCCGGGACGCGGGAGGGAGTCGTGATGGTCGAGGCCGGGGCCCGGGAGGTCCCGGAGGAGATCGTGCTGGAGGCGGTCGCGGTCGGGCACAAGGCGCTCGGCGAGCTGTGCCGGATCCAGGAGCAGTTCCAGCATGCGCACGGGAAGCCCAAGACGCCCCCCACCGCGTCTCCCCCCGCCCCCGGACTCTTCGAGCGGGTCGCGGCAGCCTGCCGGGGGCCGATCCGGGCCGGGGCGGCCGGCCTCACGAAGGAGGAGCGCGCGGCCCGGTCAGCCGAGATCCGGGAGCGGACCGTGGCCGCCTTTGCCGCGGAGCCGCCCGATGTCCTGGCCCGGGTGCGCGAGATCGTGGAAGAGGTGGAGAGGGAGGAGATGCGCCGTCTGCTCCTCGAGCGGGGAACGCGGGCCGACGGCCGCTCGCCGGAAGCCATCCGCCCGATTCGGATCGAGGTCGGGCTCCTCCCCCGGACCCACGGCTCCGCCCTGTTCACCCGGGGGGAGACGCAGGCCCTGGTCACCACGACCCTGGGGACCTCCGAGGATGTGCAGCGGCTGGACAGTATCGAGGGGGAGGGGTTCAAGCGGTTCATGCTCCACTACAACTTCCCCCCCTTCAGCGTGGGGGAGGTCCGGTTCCTGCGGGGGCCGGGGCGGCGGGAGATCGGCCACGGCGCTCTCGCCGAGCGCGCCCTGCTCACGGTGCTGCCACTCCCCGAGGAGTTCCCCTACACGCTGCGCATCGTGAGCGACATCCTGGAGTCCAACGGCTCCTCCTCCATGGCGACGGTCTGCGGCGCCTCCCTCTCCCTCATGGACGCCGGCGTCCCGATTCGCGCGGCCGTGGCGGGCGTGGCCATGGGGCTGGTGAAGGAGGGGGCGCAGGTGGCCATCCTCACCGACATCCTGGGGGTGGAGGACCAGCTCGGGGACATGGACTTCAAGGTGGCCGGAACCCGGCGGGGGATCACGGCCATGCAGATGGATATCAAGATCGCCGGCCTCACCGCCGCCCTCATGGGGGAGGCGCTCGGGCGGGCGCGGTCGGCGCGCCTCTCCGTCCTGGACCAGATGGACCGGGCCCTGGCCCGACCGCGGGAGCACACCTCCCCCTACGCTCCGCGGATCATTTCGTTCAAGATTCCGGTGGACAAGATCCGGGAGGTCATCGGCCCGGGCGGGAAGATGATCCGGAGCATCATCGAGGAGACCGGGGTCAAGATTGACATCAGCGACGACGGGACCGTGGAGATCGCCTCCGTAGACGAGGCTGCCGCCGCCAAGGCCCTCGGGATCGTCCACAAGATCATCGAGGTCCCGGAGGTGGGGAAGACCTACACCGGCAAGGTCAAGAAGATCACCGACTTCGGCGCCTTCGTCGAGATCCTCCCCGGCACCGACGGCCTCCTGCACATCTCTCAGATCTCGGAAACGCGGATCGTGCGGGTGGAGGATGTCCTGAAGGAGGGGGACGAGCTGACCGTCAAGGTGATCGAGATCGACCGGGCCGGCAAGATCCGCTTGAGCCGCAAGGAGGTCCTCCGGGACCAGCAACAGCGCGAGAAGCGGTAACGTCATGCCCCGTTCCCCCCTGATCCGGAAGGAGGTCCTGGCGAACGGCCTCACGGTGCTCACGGAGCGGATGGCAGCGGTGAGGTCCGTGGCCCTGGGGGCCTGGATCGAGGTCGGTTCCCGGGACGAGGTGGCGTCGCAGGCCGGGGTCTCTCACTTCCTGGAGCACATGCTCTTCAAGGGGACGGAGCGCCGGTCGGCGGAAGCGATCGCCCAGGAGATCGAGGCGGTCGGGGGACGGCTGGACGCCTTCACCTCCCGGGAGCACACCTGCTACTACGCCAAGGTCCTGGGGGCGCACCTCCCGCTCGCGGTGGATCTCCTCGCTGATCTTCTCCTCCGGCCCCGCCTGGATCCGGCGGACATCGAGAAAGAGCGGGGGGTGATCCTCCAGGAGATCCGGATGGTGGAGGACACCCCCGACGACGAGATCCACGACCTCTTCGCCCAGGCGATCTGGGGCAACCACCCGCTGGGGCGCGCCGTTCTCGGGCGTCCGGAGACCCTCGAGGCGCTCACCCGGGAGGATCTCCGGGCCTACCTCGCGAGCCAGTACCGCCCGCACCGCACCACGCTGGCCGCCGCCGGCGACCTCGATCACGACCGGGTGATGGAGATGGTCCAGGCCCACCTGGGCGCCTGGGATGGTCCGGCAGCGCCACCCCCGGCCCCTGCTCCCCCCGTCGCCCGCCCGGCCACCGTCACCAAGGACCGGGACGTTTCGCAGGTGCACCTCTGCCTCGGCGTGGAGGGCCTCCCCTACGCCCACCGGGACCGGTACGCCCTCAGCCTGGTGAACACGGTCCTCGGCGGGGGGATGTCCAGCCGCCTCTTCCAGGAGGTTCGGGAGAAGCGGGGGCTGGTGTACGCGATCTACTCCTATCTGGCCTCCTACCGGGACGCCGGCCTGTTGGTGATTTACGCCGGGTGCGGCGAGGCGGCCCTCGAGGAGGTAATCGGCTGCATCCGGGAGGAGTGCGCCCGCCTGGCGGGGGCTCCTCCCGAGGCCGAAGACTTCCAGCGGGCGAAGGAGCAGCTCAAGGGGAACCTCCTGCTCGGCCTCGAGGGCACCAGCAGCCGCATGAATCGCCTGGCCAAGATGCAGATGTACTTCGGGCGCACGTTCAGCCTCGATACGATCATCCGGGGGATCGAGGAGGTGACCCCGGAGCGCTTCCAGCGGGTGGCCCAGACCTGCTTCGCTGGCGAGCGGTTCACCCGGACCACCATCGGCCCGCTCTCCCGGGTCCCGGCCGCCCCGGCCCCGGTCTGAGGGGGAATTCATGATCCCGCGCTACAGCCGTCCCGCCATGGCCCGCCTCTGGGAGGACCGGACCCGCCTGGATCTCTGGCTCCGGATCGAGGTTCTCGCCTGCGAGGGGTGGGCGAAATTGGGCGAGATCCCGGCCGACGCCCTCCGGGCGATCCAGGAGCGGGCCGGCTATGACCTGGAGCGGGTCGCGGCCATCGAGCGCGAGGTCAGGCACGACGTGGTCGCCTTCCTCACGGCCGTGGCGGAGCGAGTGGGGGAGCCGGCCCGCCACATCCACCGGGGGCTCACCTCCTCGGACGTCCTGGACACTGCGCTCGCCGTCCAGATGCGGGACGCGGCCGACCTGCTCCTGGAGGGCCTGGATGCGCTGCGGGCGGCCCTCCGGCGGTTGGCCCTCGCCCACAAGGACACGCCCATGGCAGGCCGGACCCACGGGGTGCATGCCGAGCCGATCACCTTCGGGCTCAAGGTAGCCCGCTGGTATGCCGAGATGGGCCGGAACCGGGAGCGGCTGCGTGAGGCGCGGGCGGTGGCGGCGGTGGGGAAGGTCTCAGGGGCGGTCGGAACCTTCGCCCACGTTCCCCCGGCGGTGGAGGAATACGTCTGCCAGCGCCTGGGGCTTGTGGCCGAGCCGGTATCCAGCCAGGTCGTTCCCCGCGACCGCCACGCCCAGTACCTGTTGGCCCTGGCCCTGACGGGGGCGGCGCTCGAGAACGCGGCCCTGGAGATCCGCCACCTCCAGCGGACGGAGGTGCTGGAGGTCGAGGAGCCATTCAGTGAGGGGCAGAAGGGGTCCTCCTCCATGCCCCACAAGCGCAACCCGGTCGGATGCGAGCAGATCTGCGGCCTCAGCCGCCTTCTCAGGACCAATGCGTTCGCGGCGCTGGAGAACGTGATCCTCTGGCACGAGCGGGACATCAGCCACTCCTCCGTGGAGCGGATCATCCTCCCGGACAGCACGATCCTGCTGGATTACCTGCTGCACCGCTTCACCGAGATCGTGGAGGGCCTTCGGGTGTATCCGGAGCGGATGCGGGAGAACCTGGAGCGGAGCGGCGGGCTCCTCTTCTCCCAACGGGTGCTCCTGGCGCTGACCGAGAGGGGGCTCTCCCGGGAGGAGGCCTACCGGCTCACACAGGGGCACGCCATGCGGGCCCGGGAGGAGGGGGCCGACTTCCGGGCCCTCCTGCGGGCCGACCCGGTCATCCGGAAGCACCTGTCGGAAGAGGAGATCGCCGCCTGCTGTAGCGTGGAGTCCATGGTTGCGCAGGTGGACACCATCTTCGAGCGCGCGGGCCTGCTGGAGTCGGAGACGGAGTAGAGGGAGGGAGGCGAGAGAGGGGATGGAGCGACGCGCGCGGATCTACGAGGGGAAGGCCAAGATCCTGTACGAGACCGATGACCCCGACCTGCTCATCCAGCACTTCAAGGACGACGCCACGGCCTTCAACGCGCAGAAGCGCGGGACCATCGCGGGCAAGGGGGTCATGAACAATCGGATCTCGGCCGCTCTCCTCACCCACCTGGGCGAGCACGGCGTCCCCACGCACTTTGTGAAGCTCCTCTCCGACCGGGAGATGCTGGTCAAGCGCCTCCAGATTATCAAAATCGAGGTGGTGGTCCGGAACATCGTGGCCGGGAGCCTGGCCAAGCGCCTCGGGCTGCCCGAGGGGCAGGCTCTGGCGGAGCCGGTCCTGGAGTTCTTCTACAAGGACGACGCCCTCGGGGACCCGATGATCAATGACTACCACATCCGGATGCTCCGCCTGGCGACCGGCGCCGAGTTGGAGGCCATCGTGGACGCCGCCTTCCGGGTGAACGAACTGTTGACCGAGTACTTCGACCGACGGGGCATCCTGCTGGTGGACTTCAAGCTGGAGTTCGGGCGCTACCGTGGCCAGATCCTGCTGGGGGATGAGATCACGCCGGATGGCTGCCGGCTCTGGGAGAAAGAGACGCGGGAGCGGCTGGACAAGGACCGGTTCCGCCGCGACCTGGGAGGGGTGGAGGAGGCCTACGCCGAGGTCCTCCGGCGCGTCTGCGGCTAGTGCCGGGCCGCGAACGGTCTGTCAAGACTCGGCCGCGTTGCCTGGCGCGGAACTAATGGAAGCGAGATACATTGGGGGATACAACGTCCGGGTGGCGCCCCGGATGCCGCCCGACGGCCCCCGTAGCGGAGGGGGGGCCCAGCGGCCCTTGGCCGATGGGGGGAACCACGGGAGGGTTCCC
>CAZRDA010000051.1:0-8664 GCA_964598715.1 uncultured bacterium
GTGTCGAAGATGGGGTAGGCGAGGACCAGCAGCGGGATCAGGAGCGAGGTGGGGAGGGTGGGGCTCCGCCAGGAGCCGTAGGCGGCGAGCCCGGCCAGGAGGAACCCCAGCGTCTGGGAGCCGGCATCGCCCATGAAGATCGAAGCGTGGTAGAGGTTGTGTCGCAGGAAGCCCAGGCAGGCTCCGGCGATGGCTGCACCCGCCACAGCCGTCGGGAGCTGTTCGGGGCCTACCTCGGCATACCGGGCGGCCAGGAGGGCGAACGTCCCGGCGCCGATGGCGGCAAGGCCGGCCGAGAGCCCGTCCATGTTGTCCAGAAGGTTGAAGGCGTTGGTGATCCCCACGAGCCAGATGGCCGTCACGCCCCAGTTGAGCAGGGGGTGGGGGAACACACTGATGGAGACGCCCCCGGCTAACGCCAGCAGTGCGGCTACCCCCTGGGTGAGGAGCTTGGCCCCGGGGCTGAGCCCACGGGTATCGTCCCAGAGGCCAGTCAGGAGCAAGAGGGTGGCGCCGGCCACGAGGCCGAGCAGCCCCGGCGCGGCCGGGGCGAAAAAGACGGTCGCCCCCCCGATGGCGGCGTAGAGGGCGACACCGCCCAGGAGTGGAACGGGGCGCTCGTGGAGTTTCCGGGGGGAGGGCTTGTCCAGCACACCAGCCAGGCAGGCGAGCGCCCGGACCGGAGGGGTGAGCCAGAGGGCCAGGAGGAAAGCCGTCACGAATGGACCGAGGAGGGGCGTCAGGTACGCCACGGCCTAGAGCCTCACTACCTTCTCGCGCCCTTCCAGAAGGCCGCGCGTCGCATTCTGGGCGTCGAAGACCAGCCGGCTGTGCTTCAGGATCCACGGGATGTCGTAGGCGCTGTGCCGAATGGCGATGAGGACACAGTCCATCGCCGCGAGCAGTTCCGGCGTGAGTGGCCTGGACTCCAGGGCCGGCAGGCCGGCCGGCACCCCGTGCTCCCCCGGCGTCAGCTTCGGGACCTGGGGATCGTTGTAGCAGACCACGGCCCCGCTCTGGGCCAGAATATTCACGACCTCGACCGACGCCGAGTTCCGGCAGTCGTCAATGTCCCGCTTGAAGGCCGCCCCCAGCACCAGGATCCGCGCGCCCTTGAGAGGCTTGCCCTGCTCGTTCAGGGCGCGAGCGAGGCGGTGAACCGTGTAGTAGGGCATGGATTGGTTCACCTCGGCCGCCAGCTCGATGAACTTGGTATAAAAGTTATACTCCCGGGCCTTCCAGGAGAGGTAGTAGGGGTCCACGGGGATGCAGTGCCCCCCCACCCCCACGCCGGGAAAGAAGGGCATGAACCCGAACGGCTTCGTGGCGGCCGCCTCGATGACCTCCCAGATGTCCAGGCCCATCCGGTCGCAGAGCTTCGCCAGTTCATTGACGAGCGCGATGTTGACGGAGCGGAAGGTGTTCTCCAGGAGCTTGCACATCTCGGCGGCCCGGGGCCCCGACACGATGTGGATGGACTTCGGGTCAATGATCAGGCTGAAGAGGGCCGCCACTCGCTCCGAGTCGGCGGGGGTCACGCCCCCCACCACCTTCGGGGTGTTGCGGGCCCCGAAGACCTTGTTGCCGGGGTCAATCCGCTCCGGCGAGAAGGCCAAGGAGAAATCCCGGCCTCCCTTCAGGCCGCTCTGCTCCAGGATGGGCTGGACCACCTCCTCGGTCGTCCCCGGATACGTCGTGCTCTGGAGGACCACCAGCATGTCCCGGTGCAGGAGGCCGGTCAGGCCGCGGGCGGCCGCCTCGATGTAGGAGATATCGGGAGCCTTAGCGCGGGTGAACGGGGTGGGGACGCAGATGAAGGCGGCGTCCGCCTCTCGGAGGGGGGCGTACTCCGCGTGCGCGGTGAGTCGCCCGGCCCGGACCACCTTCTCCAGGGCGGCGGACGGGACGTCGGGGATGTAGGACTCCCCCCGCCGGACCTTCTCGATCTTCTCCCGGTCCACGTCAATCCCGAGGACCGGCACCCCGGCCTGTGCGAACTCTACGGCGAAGGGGAGACCCACGTACCCGAGGCCGATGATCCCCACCGTCACCGACCGGTTCCGGATCCTCTCCACGATGTCCACGGCTCTCCTCTCCCGCGTTCCGCGCACTCGCTTCAGGGCCGGTAGTGCTCCTGCCACCAGGCGATGATCCGCTTCAGCCCGTCCTCGAGGGAGACCTTCGGGGAGTACCCGAGGATCCGGTGCGCCCGGGCGATGGAGGGGAGCCGCCGCCGGGTGTCCTCGAAGCCCGGGCCATACACCGCCTCGTAGGGGACATGGACGACCGGGGAGGCGGACCCGGTCAGCCGCTTGATGAGAGAGGCCAGTTCGCCGATGGCGATCTCCACCGGGCTGCCGATGTTGAAAACCTGCCCCTCGCCGGCCCGGACCTCTCCCGCCAGGACAGTCCCCTGGATCGTGTCGCTGATATAGGTGAAGGAGCGAGTCTGCTGGCCGTCCCCGTGGATCGTGATCGGCTCGCTCGCCAGGGCCTGCCGGATGAAGGTCGCAATGACGCTGCCGTACCCCCGCGGGTCCATCCGCTCCCCGTAAGAATTGAAGTAGCGGACGATGGCGACCGGGAGCCCCTTGTCGGCGTAGGCGAAGGCCAGGTGCTCGTCCACCGCCTTGGCCGTCGAGTAGGACCAGCGGTGGACTTCGGTCGCCCCCAGCACCCGGTCGTCCGTCTCCTCGAAGGGGACCTTCTGGGCCTTCCCGTAGATCTCCGAGGTCGAGGCCAGGACCACCTTGCGCCAGTACTTGTAGGCGAAGTGCAGGACCAGCTCCGTCCCCCGGACGTTGGTCAGGGCGGCGTTCAGCGGATCGGCCACGATGTGCCGGACCCCCACCGCGGCCGCCAGGTGGTAGACGAGGGCGACGCCCCGGGTGAGTTCCTCCACCAGCACCTCGTTCAGGACGCTGTCGTTGACGAAGCGGAGGCGGGGGTTCTCCAGGTGGGGGGCGATGTTGGCGATTTTCCCCGTGGAGAGGTTGTCCAAGACCACGATCTCGTGCCCCTCCCCCAGGAGGCGGTCCACGAGGTGCGAGCCGATGTAGCCTGCTCCGCCTGTCACTAGGATCCGCATTCGGCCCTCGCTGGCGCCGGACTCTCCACGAGGCGCGTATAGCACGCACGCATGGTCGCAATCAAGGTCTTGATGTCGTGCCTGGGGAATACGGCGGCTCGGGCCGCGGCCGCGTAGGCCGAGGCGGCGGGCCGGTCGCCCAGGACCTCTGCCATGGCCTCGGCCAGCGCCCCGGCGTCGCCGGGCGGGATGA
Organism: uncultured bacterium; assembly: GCA_964598715.1. Taxonomy (GTDB): domain Bacteria; phylum Methylomirabilota; class Methylomirabilia; order Methylomirabilales; family JACPAU01; genus JACPAU01. The sequence continues at coordinate 3,282 of CAZRDA010000051.1, forward strand.
GCCGGCCGGTCACCCGGTCCTCGACCAGATCGGGCACCCCCCCCACCGACAGGGCCACCACCGGCACGCCGGCCGCCATCGCCTCCAGGAGACAGACGGGGGTCCCTTCGTTCCGGGAGGAGAGGGCCAGCAGATCCAGGTCGGCGTACAGGGGCGGCAGGTCATGGCGCCATCCCAGGAAGTGGACTGCCCCAACCAGGCCCAGGGCGGCCGCCTGCCCCTCGAGCACTTCCCGCTCCGGCCCGTCCCCCGCGATGACGAACCGGACCTCCGGGAGGCGCTCGCGGAGAAGCGCGGCGGCCCGCAGGAAGAGGTCCACCCCCTTGATCGGAACCAGGCGCGCCACCAGACCGACCAGGGGGGTCCGGGGGGAAAGGCCCATTTCTGCCCGGAGGCGCCCTGCGTGGGGGGCACACTCCAGGAAGGGGGCCAGGTCGAGGCCAAAGGGAATGACTGCGATCCGTTCCGGCTCCGCCACGCCGAGGGCAATAAGCTCCTCCCGCTGCCGGGGGCTCAGGGCAATGAGGAGGGTACTCCGGCGGGCCAGCGCAGCCTCGATGCGCCGGAAGACGGCCGTCGCGGCCGGGCCAAAGTAGCCCTTCAGGACGTGGCCGTGGAAGGTGTGGACGCGGACCGGGACGGCAGCCAGGAGGGCCGCCACCCGCCCCACCGTCCCGGCCTTAGCCGTATGGGTGTGGACCAGGTCGGGCCGGAGGCGCCGCAGGTGCCGGGTCAGGGCGGCCAGGGCGATCAGGTCTGCCCCAGGCCGGATGGCCCGGCTCAGGCCGGGAACCCGGACGGGCGAGGCCCCGGCCGCCTCGGCGGCCTGCCAGAGAGAACCCTCGCGGGGGTCCTCCCGCCCGGCGAAGAGGATGCTCCGGAACTCTCCGCCGTTAAGGGCAGCTGTGAGGGCGATGGCTTGCTGCGCCGGGCCCCCAATGTTCAGCCGGCCGATCACCTGGGCGATCACCCGGTTACCCATGGCTCAGAGTTGCGGCGGCCATTCGGGCCAGCCCCTCCTGGAGGTCCACGGTGGGGTGATAGCCGAGGACGGCCGCGGCCCGCGTCAGGTCCGCCTGGGAGTGGCGCACGTCCCCCGGCCGCGGCGGGGCGAAGATGGGGTCCAGGTGCGTCTCCAGCAAGTGGTTCAACTGCTCGACCAATTCGAGGAGTGTCACCCGGCCGCCGCAGGCCACATTGATGACTTCTCCGGAGGCCCTCGGCGCCTCTGCTGCGAGCAGGTTCGCCTGCACGGCGTTCTCCACATAGGTGAAGTCGCGCGACTGCTTCCCGTCCCCGAAGATGACCGGCCGCTCGCCTCGTCGCATCGCTGTCAGGAAATTCGGGATGACGGCGGCGTAGGGGGAGGCGGGGTCCTGCCGAGGGCCGAAGATGTTGAAATAGCGGAGACTCACTGTTTCCAGACCGAACGCGGCGGCGAAGACCTGGCAGTATTGTTCCCCCGCCAGCTTGGAGACGGCGTAAGGGGACTTGGGCTGGGTGGGCATCTCCTCCCGTTTGGGGAGGGTGGGGCTGTCCCCGTAGACGGAGGAGGAGGAGGCGTAAACGACTCGCCGGACGCCCGCCCGCCGGGCCGCCAGGAGGAGGGTCAGGGTCCCGGTGGCGTTGACGGCGTGGGTCGTGGCGGGGTCCTCCAGGGAGCGGGCCACCGAGGGGAGGGCCGCCTGGTGAAAGACCACATCTATGCCCTGCACCGCCCGCTCCACGATGGCCGCGTCCCGGAGGTCCCCTTCAAGGAGTTCTACGGCCCCGGCACCGGCCGTCAGGTTTGCCCGCGCCCCCGTGGCGAAGTTGTCCAGAACTCGGACCCGGTGGCTGGACTTCACCAGGGCCTCTGCAAGGTTCGAGCCGATGAATCCGGCCCCGCCCGTGACCAGATAGCGCACCACGGACTACCCCCTGACGGCCGCTGGGACTTTGCGGCGCTCCTGAGCCAATCGCCCGCCCGCATCCAAAAGGGTCCGCTGCCACAGCTCCAGCATCAGAACGTTCCAGAGCAAAGAGTGCAAGTGCGCCTGCCCCCTCACGTGCTCCTTCAGGTAGGCCCGGACCACATCTGACCGGAGGGGCCCGCAATCGGCCGCCCGGGGGCTCAGGAGGGTGTCGTAGGCGAGGGGCCGGTGCTCGTTCCGGCCCCACCGGTCAATGGGGACGCGGAATCCTATCTTCTGCCTCTCCAGCACGCTCTCTGGGTTCTCCCCGTCACGAGAGATTGACGCCGCACCTCGATCATTTGATTGCCTGGGCGTAAAGTGACCAACCAACACGACGGCCGAAAAGGTCGAGGAGAAGTTTGCCACCCGGCAAGGGAAGAAGTTGGCGGATTGGGAGTGATCGCACCCGTAGTTGGATGTCGCGGAAGGCAGTCAGCAATCCCACCACCTGCCGCCTGGTATAGGCCCTGCCGATGGGGTTGTCTGAACCATCAATGCGCCGGGCGATCTCGGCCGGCCTGTGGCCCCTGAAGGCAGGGTGAAGCAGGCCGTAAAGAGGGTACAGCACGCGATAGTGGAAGGAGTTCCGATGATAGAGCATGAGAATGGTGACCCCGCCTGGCTTCAACACCCGGTGGATCTCGGCTATTGCCGCCTCGATGTGGGGGATGTGGTGCAGAACCCCCATCGACAGGACGAGATCAAAGGATGCGTCGCAGAACGGTAGATGCTCCGCATCACCCTGGGCGAACCAACCAGTCACGTTCTCCAGAGTAAATCGCTTTGCGCTTAGGTTCATGGCGGTCCAGGTCAGGTCCACTCCATAGGTGCGGGACCCATTACGGGCATACCGGCTGAGGACATACCCATTGCCGCAGCCCACATCCAGGACCATCCTGTTTGCAAAGTGGTCAAAGCCATAAATCTCTTCCTGTAGCTCGTATGGTTCACCAATCTGGCGGAGGCGTTCATACGCAGCGAAGAACTCCGGGGTGCCAAGTTGCGCCTCAATGGTTGCTGCCGCCACCGGGTTCCACTCCCAAAAGGCACGCACATTCGCCGTGCTCGGGGTGGCTGATTCGGGCGTCTCCGGCAGCTCACGTCGCATGGAGGTCTGCTCCCCCACTACTAGGGAAAGTTGAGTTCGCCCGTATTCGCAGGAGGCACTCTACTTGCGCCGTCAACGTCAATGACCCCGCGTGCACCCTGGGGACCTCGCCCCGCTCCCATTGAACATGAAAGGGAAGTGGGCCCGCTGTACCCGTGTTGCCACCGACCGTATCCTCCCGTCGGGAAATCTCGCGGATCTTGCGAGCCTCGCCATACGCCCGCAGAAACTCATGAGTCTCCGAAGGTGTATGAATCCACCAATGGATACCACCCGGCAGCTATCCTTTCAAAATCAAGCGGCCGGAAATGCGTGGCTCCTCGGATACGACTTTGACGAGCGCACGGACTCGATGCTGATAGGTATGTTCATCCATCACATATTCGTAGGCACGATCCACCATGCGGCGTCGCCAAGCCTCATCCTTGAAAAGCCGGACGGCCTCCCGGACATTGGAGAGGTCCTTCCTGATCGGAATGTAGTGCTCGCCTGGATGAAGGATTCCGTTATAGTGCCCCTCAAGCAGCAGTTGGCAGGTCTTCGTGCCGATCGCCTCGAAGTGCCGGGACGAGATCGCCTTGCCCGAGACGTAGGGGAAACGCGGTGCCCGGAAAAACCGTTCGAAGATCTCCTCGAAGGAGGCGCGGGGGTATCGCCTCCAATACGCCTTGGCCTCTGCGATCATCCGTCCGCGCCGGTCGAGGTAATAGGAGCCCGACTCGGCCCCGATGATGCCACGGGAGCACCGTAGGAAGTCCGCCCATTCGGATCGGCGCATACGGGCGTTGAGCCGGAACTCCGTACTCAGCCCCAGGTGGCCGCCGTGGCATTGGAAGAACGTGATCAATGTGGTCCGCTCGGTGTCGCCGATGAACGGGAAGTAGACGTCACCGGAGAATCCGATGTCCACGGTCCGCGGGATGGCGGGATTCGGAGCATACATCTGGGGATTCAGGGCGTGGGGCATGGCCAGGACCTGCGTGGAATGGCACTCGGCATACACCCACCGCGCGGCCTCGAGAGGGAGCTGGCTGCAGAGATAGTCCGCGCCCACCAACCTCACGAAGGCGAGCTTCTCCTCCATCAGGTCGTACTCGTTTCCCAGGAAGACCACCAGCGCGCCCCGGCGGCCCGCGAACCAGTGGGCCGTCGCCTTGAGCAGCCCCAGATGGTCCCCGGCCGCGGAGTGCAGGATGATGACCAAGGGATAGTGGCGGATCGCCTCGCGGCGGTGGTTGTAGTCGAGAAGGTTGTTGATGTTGCAGACCTCCACATCGAGCTCCGGGGCGGCACAAAGCGCCTCGCGCCAGTCGAGGACATTGGAGAGGTGGGCGTAGCGCGGGCCAAGGAGCCGCCGCCCCCACCGGTTGGACCGGAACCGATGGGGGAGAATCGAGACGTCGATCCGGCTGCGGAGCAACCCGCGGAGCACGGTGTCCACCGCGACGTAGGACCAGCCCGCCCCGTCGGCGTCGAGGACCAAGGTCTTGATCCGCTCGCTCATCTCGCCAGGTGGTGCGCGTGCCGCTGGATGCAGGCTTCAATCAGGGGGAGGTATTCCCGCGTCCATGCGATCGTCCGGCGCAGCCCCTCCTCGAGGCCCACCTGGGCCGAGAATCCCAATGCCTGGGCCGCCTTCACCGTGCTGCCGAAGCGCTTCCCGGAGCCGTCCCAGTCTCGCGCCGGCCGCCACTCGATGGGCGCGGGGTTGCCCGTCAGCGCGTTGACCAGGCCTGCCAGATCGTGGATAGATGTCTGCGTCCCGCTGGCTAGGTTGTACACCTCTCCCGGGGTGCCCCGCAGTGCGCAGGCCTCCAGGCCAGCCACGATGTCGCCGACGTAGACAAAGTCCCGGGTCGCCTCTCCTCCCCCTTCCACTGGGAGGCCGCGGTCCTTGAGTGCGAGGTACACGAACGTCGGGGTCACATTCCGCCAGACTGTTGCCGACGTCCCGCGCCACCGGCCCGCCCCCAGGATCTCTCTGGGCCCGTACACGTTTTGGAACCGGGCGACCACCACCGGCAGCCCGTGCCGCTGAGCGTAGTAGTGTGAGTACATCTCTCCGACCAGCTTGGAGATCTGGTAGGGGCTGTCGTGCCGCAGGGAGATCGGGTCGTCTTCCGTGGTCGCCCGGGCTGTCCCGAAGGTCTTCTCCGCCGCGGTGCAACCCGAGCCCGAGTAGACCACCTTCCGCAACCGACGGAGTCCCTTGATCCGTTCGAAGAGGCGCAGCGTCGGGTAGGCATTGTGGGCGTGATCCACCAGGGGGTCGTGGATCGAGTTCTGGTTGCCGTGAAAGGTGCTCAGGTGAAACAGGTAG
>CAZRDA010000051.1:8674-9277 GCA_964598715.1 uncultured bacterium
GAAGACGTAGTCCAGGTCGTCTTGAAGCCCGGCCAGGATCGCCTCGTCGGTGATCGAGCCTTCGATGAAGGTGACCGTCGCGCCATCGGGGAGGTTCCCCCGCTCCGCCGACAGCAGATTGTCAACCACCAGGATTTCGGCCGCGCCGTGGGCCACGAGGTCGCGCACCAAGTTCGAACCCACGAATCCCGCGCCACCCACGACGAGGACGCGCTGGCCGGCGAAGCCCCGGTCCATTACTGGACCTTCCGGTCGGGCAGGGTGAGGTGGGTGAAGGTCTGAGAAACCCCGTACGTGCGGTACCAACCGATCGCCGCCCGGACCCCCGTCTCCAGCGGCGTGGTGGCCTGCCAGCCGAAGTCACGGTTCGTCCTGGACGGGTCCAGCAGGATCGTGTAGGCGTCATCGGCGCCGCGAGGCCGGACCTCGACCTCGCCAACGCCCTTCAGGCCCAGGGCCTTCACGGTCGCCGCATACAGCTCCTTGATGGCGAAATCGCGGCCCGAGGAGATGTGGTAGACCCCGCGCTCGCCCAGACCGTCCACGGCCTGCACCACCACGGGCAGCATGTCCTCAATGAACAGGAGGTCCCGCCGCGTGTCC
>CAZRDA010000052.1:0-9254 GCA_964598715.1 uncultured bacterium
ACCGGCTCCAGCATTCCCCGCGGGATTCCCATCGCCACCGTCTCCGGCATCGCAGGCCCACTACTCCCCGGCGGCCCGCAGCCGCTCCAGGAGTTCGTCCGCGACCTTCGTGATGTCCCCCGCCCCGAGCGTGAGCACCAGGTCGCCGGGCACCAGGCGGGGAAGGACTGCGGCCGCCAACTTCCGCTTGTCGGGGACGAAGGTGACGTCCCGGTGGCCATGCTGGCCGACCCCCTCGGCGATCTGCCGGCCGCTGACGCCCGGGATCACCGCCTCCCCGGCCGCGTAGATCTCCGTCACCAGCAGGACGTCCGCCTGGTTGAAGGCGGTGAAGAACTCCTGGAGGAGCTTCTGCGTGCGGGTGTAGCGGTGGGGTTGGAAGAGAACCACCACCCGCCGATCGAAGCCCTCCTTGGCCGCGGCCAGCGTGGCGCGAATCTCGGCCGGGTGATGTCCATAGTCATCCACCACCAGGATGTCCCGGATCGTCCCCTTGACCTGGAACCGCCGGTCCACCCCGGTGAACTCCTCCAGCGCCTCCCGGATGACCGGGAAGGGGATCTCCAGCTCCAGCCCCACCGCGACCGCCGCCAGGGCGTTGTACACGTTGTGCAGACCCGGGACCTGGAGGCGGAGGGACCCGATGACCTGCTGCTGCCGCAGGACCGTGAACTCCGACCGCATGGCCTTCAGGGTGATGTCCCGGGCCATGAGATCCGCCTGCCCCTTCAGGCCGTAGGTGACGAACCGCTTCTCCACCCGGGGGAGGAGGGCCTGGATGTTCTCCTGGTCCAGGCAGAGGACCGCGGAGCCGTAGAAGGGGACCTTGTTGATGAACTGGAGGAAGGTCTCCTTGATGTGCTCCAGGTCCCGGTAGTAGTCGAGGTGTTCCTCGTCAATGGTGGTCACCACCGCGATCGTGGGGGACAGCTTCAGGAACGAGCCGTCGCTCTCGTCCGCCTCGGCCACCAGGAAGTCCCCCCGGCCGAGCCTGGCGTTCGAGCCGAGGCTCCGCAGGCGCCCGCCGATGACCATGGTGGGGTCCAGGCCTCCCCGGGCGAGCACCGAGGCCACCATGGAGGTGGTGGTGGTCTTCCCGTGGGTCCCGGCCACCGCCACCCCGTACTTGAGCCGCATCAGTTCGGCCAGCATCTCCGCCCGGGGGATGACCGGGGTCAGCCGCTGCTTCGCCTCGACGACCTCCGGGTTGTCGGTCCCCACCGCCGAGGACCGGACCACCACGTCCGCCCCGGCCACCTGCTCCAGACGGTGGCCGATGAAGACCCGGATCCCCAGGGCCTCCAGGCGGCCCGTCACCTCGGAGGCCTTGGCGTCCGAGCCGCTCACCTCGTAGCCCATGTTGTGGAGGACCTCGGCGATGCCGCTCATCCCGATGCCGCCGATCCCCACGAAGTGGATCCGCCGGATCCGCTTGAACATCAGCGCTCCTGCTTCCTGCCGCCGCCGGCCACCTCGAAGAGCAGGTCAGCCAGGCGCTCCGCCGCATCCGGGCGCCCGGTGGCCGCGGCGCAACGGGCCATCACGGCCAGCCGGGCCGGGTCCTGCACCAGTCTGCGGATCCGGTCCGCCAGGACGGCGGGGGTCAGGTCCCGCTCCAGGACAAGGACCGCCCCGCCTCCCTCCACCAGGGCGGCCGCGTTGTGCCGCTGGTGGTCGTTCGCGGCAAAGGGAAAGGGGACCAGGATCGCCGGCTTTCCCAGGGCACTCAGCTCCGCCACCGTCGTCGCCCCGGCTCGGGAGATCACCAGGTCCGCCGCCGCGTACGCCGCCCCCATCGCCTCGATGAAGGGGAGGACCACCGCCCGGATCCCGGCCCCCGCGTAGCCGGCGGCGACGGCCTCCCGATCCCGCTCGCCCGTGGCGTGGAGGATCTGGAGATTCGCCCGTATGTCCACCAGCCCCTCCGCCGCCTCGCGCATCACCTCGTTCAGCCGCCGCGCCCCCTGGCTTCCGCCGAACACGAGGAGCGTGGTCCGGTCCGGGGCGAGCCCGAAGGCCTCCCGCGAGCGGTCGCGGGCATGCCCGAAGAGGGCCGCGCGGACCGGGTTCCCCGTCACCGTGATGCGCCTGGCCGGAAGATGCCCGCGCGCCGCCTCCAGGCTCACCGCGACCGCCGTCGCCACCCGGCAGAGAAGTCGGTTGGTGAGCCCGGGGATCGCGTTCTGCTCGTGGAGCACGGTGGGCGTGCCCCCGAGCACCGCCGCCATCAGGACCGGTCCCGCCACGTAGCCTCCCATCCCCAGGACCACATCAGGCGCAAACTGCTTGAGAATCCGTCGGCTCCGGCTGACGGCGCCCGGCAGGGCAAGGACGGCCGCCAGCCGCTCCCCCATCGCCTTTCCGGCCAGCCCCCGCACCCGGATCGTCTCGAACGGGTAGCCGGCCGCCGGCACCAGGCGCGCCTCCAGGCCGGCGGCTGTTCCGACGAACAGCAGCGCCGCCCCCGCATCCCGGGCCCGAACCGCGGCCGCCGTGGCCAGGGCCGGGAAGACGTGCCCGCCGGTCCCCCCGCCCGCGATGCACACCCTCACGAGGCCCAGCCCCCCGCCCGAATAGGACGGGGGGGGAGCGCCAGTCGGCTTCCCATCCCAGACGCCTGGGAGACGCTCAGCAGAATCCCCAGGGCAAGGAGGGTCACCACCAGAGAGGAGCCGCCGAAGGAGACCAGGGGGAGGGGGAGGCCCGTGGTGGGGAGCAGCCCCACCACCACACCGAAGTTGATGGCCGCCTGTCCCACGATCACAGAGATCAGCCCCAGGGCCAACAGGGCCCCGAACCGGTCCGGCGCCGCCAGGGCGATCCGGATCCCCCGCCAGAGGATCAGGGCGAAGAAGGCCACCACGAGCGCCGCCCCCGCAAAACCCAACTCCTCCCCGACGATGGCGAAGATGAAGTCGGTGTGCGGCTCGGGGAGGTAGTAGAGTTTCTGCATCCCATCCCCCAGGCCCCGCCCAAGACCCCCCCCTTGTCCCAGGGCCACCTGCGACTGGCCGATCTGATAGAGCGCCTTGGGGGAGGCGGCCCCCGGGTGAAGGTGGGCCAGGAGGCGGCCCCGGACGTGGGGGACCGACCACAGGACCAGGCCGAGTGGAGGGAGGGCCGCCGCCCCCACCGCCAGGAGGTGCGTGAGGCGGGCCCCGGCCGCGAAGACCATCGTGAGGGCAGTGAGGAGGATCACGACGGCGGTCCCGTAGTTGGGCTGGAGCGCGATCAGGAGAAAGAAGACGCCGGTCACGACCAGGGGCGGCAGAATCCCGACGCTGAACTCGCGGACCCGCTCCTCTTTGCCGGCGAGGAGGCGAGCCAGGTAGGCAACCAGGGCCAATTTGGCCAGCTCGGCCGGCTGGAAGGAGAGCCCCAGGAACTGGATCCAGCGGCGGGCCCCGTTCACCTTCACCCCGATCCCCGGGACCAGCACCAGGATGAGCATCCCGAGGGCAAGGAGCAGGAGGGGGAGGATGTACGGCTTGAGCCTCCGGTAGTCCCGGCCCATCATCCAGACCATTGCCGTCAGGCCGATGAGGGCCCAGAGCACCTGCTTCTTCAGGAAGTACGCGGGATCGCCGAACCGCTCCTGGGCCCGGATGGCGCTGGCGGAATAGACCATCACGATCCCGAGCACGACCAGGATGAGTGTGGCGGTGAAGAGGAGCCTGTCGTGGTGCCGCCCGTTCACCGGCTCTCCGTCAGGGCCCGGACGGCCCCCTTGAAGGCTCTCCCCCGGTCTTCGAAGTCCCGGAACATGTCGAAGGAGGCGCATGCCGGCGAGAGGAGGACGACGTCCCCGGGTGCCGCCAGCGCCGCCGCGCGCCGGACCGCTTCCTCCATGCTGTCCGCGCCGTGCACCGGGGCCGCCCCCGCCAGCGCCTTGGCGATCTTCTCCCGGGCCTCCCCGATCAGCACCAGCGCCTTCACCCGCCCCTCGACCACAGGCCGCAGGGGGGTGAAGTCGCTCCCCTTGTCCCGACCGCCCGCGATCAGGATGACCCGGCCGGGGAAGGACTCGAGCGACCGCACGACCGCCCCGACGCTGGTCCCCTTCGAGTCGTTCACGTACTGGACCCCCCGCACGGCCGCCACCGGCTCCAGCCGGTGCTCGAGGCCCGGGAACTCGGCGAGGACGTCCCGCGCCGCCTCGCACGATCCCCCGGCTAACGTGGCTGCAGCGATGGCGGCCAGCGCGTTCTCCAGATTGTGGACACCCCTGACCCGGATGTCCTGCGCCCGGCAGACCTCCCGGGTCTCCCCCGCCCGCCGGAACAGCAGGCGGTCCCCCTCGAGAAAGGCGCCCTCCTCCACCGGATGAGAGCGGCTGAAGAGGAGCCGCCGGGCGCGGGTTCCGGCCGCCGCCTCGAGGACGAGAGGGTCGTCGGCGTTCAGGACGGCCCAGTCCGCAGGCTCCTGGTTCAGGAAGAGACGCCCCTTCGCCCGCACGTAGTCGCGCATGCCCCCGTAGCGGTCCAGGTGGTTCTGACTGATATTCAGGAGACAGGCCACCCCCGGCCGGAACGTCTCGATCGTCTCCAGTTGGAAACTGGACAGCTCGGCGACCACCCACCGGTCCGGGCCGAGCCCCGGCACAACCTCGCAGAGCGCCGTCCCGATGTTGCCCGCCACGACGACCGGGACCTCCGCCTGTTGCAGCATCAAGCCCACGAGGGTCGTGGTGGTGCTCTTCCCGTTACTCCCGGTGATGCCGAGGAAGCGCGCCCGGCAGGACCGGTAGGCCACCTCCACCTCGCTCCAGATGGGAATCCCCAGCGCCCGGGCCCTGGCCAGGAGGGGGATGCGGACATCCACCCCGGGGCTCACCACCAGCACGTCCGCCTCCAGGATGGTCTCGGGCCGGTGGCCGCCCGCCTCCACGCGCACCCCGAGCGCCCGCAGGGAGTCCAGGTCCACCGCGAGCGCCTCGGCGTGGGTGCGGTCGCTCGCGGTCACAGTCGCCCCTGCCGAGGCCAGGAGCCGGCAGGCGGCCAGGCCGCTTCTGCCCAGCCCCACGACCGTCACCCGCCTGCCCGCCACCTCCAGGTGCCGTTCGGTGCCCAGCACCGGCCCTCCCGCCCCGCCCACCCGCCTCTACCTCAGTTTGAGGGTCGTGAGGGAGATGAGGGCGAGGATGAAAGAGAGAATCCAGAACCGCACGATGATCTTGGGCTCGGAGAGCCCGTTGAGCTCGTAGTGGTGGTGGATGGGCGCCATCCGGAAGAGGCGCCTGCGCCGGGTCTTGAAGACGAAGACCTGGAGGATGACCGAGACCGCCTCGATGACGAAGACCCCGCCGATGATCACGAGGAGGAGCTCGTGCTTGGTCAGAATGGCGAGCAGGGCGAGGGCTGCCCCCAGCCCCAACGACCCCGTGTCCCCCATGAAGATCTGGGCCGGGTAGGCGTTGAACCAGAGGAAGCCCAGGCTGGCCCCCACCAGGGCGCCGGCGAAGACCGTCAGTTCGGCCGACTCCCGGACATAGATGACCTGCAGGTAGCGCGCGGCGACGGTGTGCCCCGCCAGGTAGGCCAGGACCGTGTAGGCCCCTGCCGCCATGAGGACTGGCCCGGTGGCGAGCCCGTCCAGGCCGTCGGTGAGGTTCACGGCATTGCTGCAGCCGACGATGACCAGCATCGCGAGCAGGATATAACCCGGTCCGAGGTCGGGCAGCCAGCGCTTGAAGAAGGGGATCGGGAGGGTGGTGGTAAACGCGTCCGCCGGGTACAGGTACAGGTAGGTCCCCACCGCTACCCCCAGGGCGATCTGCCAGCCGAACTTGTAGCGCGCGAGGAGACCGCGGCTGCTCCTCCGGATCAATTTCAGGTAGTCATCGCCGAACCCCACGGCCCCCATGATCAGCGTCGCCAACAGGGTCAGCCAGACGAACCGGCTGGTGAGGTTGGCCCAGAGGAGCGTCGCGACCGTGAGGGCCCCGAGGATCAGGAGCCCGCCCATGGTCGGAGTGCCGGCCTTGGCCGCGTGGCTGCCGGGGCCGTCCTCCCGGATCGTCTGGCCGACTCGGAACTGCTCGAGTTTCCGGATGACGACCGGCCCGAGGAGGAAGGAGAGGAGGAGGGCCGTCATGATGGCGCCGGCGGTCCGGAAGGTGACGTACCGGAAGACGTTGAAGACCGTGTGGTACGCCGCCAGCGGGAAGAGCAGGTGATAGAGCATCAGAGCCCCTCGAGGACGCGCTCGAGACCAACCCCCCGCGAGGCCTTCAGGAAGACCCAGGTCCCGGAAGCGAGATCCGCGGCGAGCGCCCCCCGGGCTTCTGCGACCTCGCGGCAGACGACGATCCGCGCATCCGGCAGGCCGGCCTCCCTCGCCCCCTCCGCCAGGGCACCCGCCTGCGTCCCCACGGCGATGAACCGGTCCGGCTGGAGCGCGGCCGCCAGGCGTCCGACGCGACGGTGGGCCTCGGGGGCGTGCGTCCCCAATTCGAGCATGTCCCCCAGGACGAGGACGGTCCGCCCCGGTCCCCGGACGGTGGCGAAGGCCTCCAGGGCGGCCGCCATGGAACTGGGGTTCGCGTTGTAGGCGTCGTTGTAGAGCACGGCCCCGGAGGGGTGGCTCAGCCGCTGCATCCGCATCGGCTGGACGGCCGCGGCGGCGAGCCCGGCGGCAATGGCCTTCACCGGGACGCCGAGCGCCACCCCGGCAGCGGCCGCTGCCAGGGCGTTAAGAATATTGTGCCGGCCCGGAAGCGGCAGGCGGACGCGGGCTGTCCCGCCCGGGGTCGCGACGGTGAAGGAGGTCCGCCGGACCTTGCTCACCCGGATCGCCCCGGCGCGAACGTCCGCCCGCCCGCTCAGGCCAAAGGTGAGCAGCCGCCCCGGGACCCGGCGCAGGAGGGGCCGGCTCGCCGGGTCATCGGCGTTCAGGATGGCCGTCTTGTCCCCGGCCAGGTACGGAAGCATCTCCCCCTTGGCCGCCGCCACCCCCTCCACTGAACCGAGGAACTCCAGGTGCCCCTCCCCCACGTTGGTGATGATCCCGAGGTCGGGTTCGCAGATCTCGGAGAGGCGGCCGATCTCCCCGGGTGCGTTCATCGCCAATTCCAGAACCGCCACCTCATGCTCAGCACCGAGGCGGAAGAGGGCGAGCGGGACCCCTACCAGGTTGTTCAGATTCCCAGGGGAGGCCAGGACGCGGTAGCGCCGGGCCAGCACCGCCGCGACCATCTCCTTGGTGGTGGTCTTGCCGTTGGTCCCCGTCACCGCCACCACCTGGACCTTGTGGCGGCGGCGCCAGAGCAGCGCCACCTCCCCCAGGGCGCGCTGGGCATCGCGCACACCCAGGAGGACGGGCGGGTGCGGCCGGCCCGCCGGAGCGCTGGCCACCACAGCCCCCGCGGCCCCCCTGGCGACCGCCTCGGCGACGAAGGCGTGGCCGTCAAAGCGCGCCCCCTTCAGGGCGAAGAAGAGTGCGTCCGGCGTGAGCGTCCTGGTATCCGTGGAGAAATTGGCGAAGGCCGCCTCGGGGCTCCCCGCCAGGAGAGTCCCTCCCGTCGCATTCAGTATCTCTTTGACGCTCAGGGTCACCTCGTCCATTCGGCTCGCGTCACCTCCCCCCCTCGGAGCTCCCCCCCTGGCCCTCGCGGCCCTTGGCGAAGCCCATCCCGGCCAGAGCCCGCAGCGCTACCTCCCGGTCGTCGAACGGGATCGTCCGGTTTCCCAAAATTTGATAGGTCTCGTGCCCTTTTCCCGCAATGAGGACGAAGTCCCCGCGGCCGGCCCGGGTCAGTCCCCCGGCGATGGCCTCTTCCCGGCTGACGATCCTCGTGTACCGCGCGGCCGCCCCCGGCACCCGCTTGAGCCCGCTCTCGATGGCATCCAGGATCGCCTCCGGGTCCTCGCTCCGCGGGTTATCGGAGGTGAGGATGACGTAGTCGGCGAGCCGGGCAGCCGCCTCGCCCATCAGCGGGCGCTTGCCCCGATCCCGGTCTCCACCGCACCCGAAGATGCAGCAGAGGTGGCGAGCCGTGAGTCCCCGGGCCGCCCGCAGCACCCGCTCCAGGGCATCCGGGGTGTGGGCATAGTCCACGGCCACCGTGAAGGGCTGCCCTGCCTCGATCCGCTCGAGCCGCCCCGGCACCCCCCGAAGGGTGGCGAGGGCGGAGGTCACCGCTTCCGGCGGAACCCCCACGCTGAGCGCCGCCCCGGCCGCCCCGAGGATATTGGCCACGTTGTGGCGGCCGAGGAGCGTGGAGCGGACCGGGATCACCCCCCAGGGGGTCCGGAGCGCCGCGCGGAGGCCGGTCGCTTCAAGGATCACCCCCTCGGCAGTCAGGTCGGCCTTGGCCTCGAGGCCGAAGGTGAGGACCGGGACACTCGTCTCCGCCCGCAGGCGCTCCATCCGGGGGTCGTCGGCATTGAGGACGGCGACCTTGGGGCCGGTCTTCACTGCCCCGACCCCCAGGCCCCGGAAGAGGCGGGTCTTGGATTCCAGGTACGACTCGACGGAGCCGTGGAAGTCCAGGTGGTCCTGGGTCAGGTTGGTGAAGATGGCCACGTCGAACTCCACCCCCTCCACCCGGTGCATGGCGAGAGAGTGGGAGGAAACCTCCATGGCGACGTGGGTCGCCCCGGCGTCCAGCATTTTCCTCAGGAGGGCCTGCAACTCCGGCGCCTCGGGGGTCGTCCGTTCGGCCGGGACCTTGAGGGCGCCGCACCGGTAGTCAATAGTCCCGATGACCCCCACCGTCCGCCCCGCCGCGGCCAACATGGCCTCCAGCAGATAGGTCGTGGTGGTCTTCCCGTTGGTCCCGGTGACCGCCAGGAGCGTGAGGTGCCGGGCCGGGTCCCCATAAAACGCCCGGGCCACGGCCGCCAGGGCGATGCGCGTGTCCTTGACCTGAACGATGGCGGAGCCGGGCGGAAGGCGGCGCTCCTGCTCCAGGACGACCGCCGCCGCCCCGCGGGAGACCGCATCCTCTGCAAAGGCGTGTCCATCGAATCGGCTGCCCCGCACGCAGAAGAAGCAGGCCCCCGGCGAGACCCGGCGGGAGTCGTGCTCCACCGCCCGAATTTCCGCTTCCTCGCTCCCGCGCAGGAGGCGGTGTTCCACCCCCTCAATGAGGGCTCTGAGCGCCGGCATCCGCCCTCCGCGCCACGTGCACCGGCCGGCCTGCCGATGGGGGGACGTTCAGGTAAGCGAGCACCTCCCGGGCGATCTCCCGGAAAGCAGGGCCGGCCGCCAGGCCTCCCCAGCGGTCCTGCGCGGGCTCATCGAGGACCACCAGG
>CAZRDA010000053.1:0-8991 GCA_964598715.1 uncultured bacterium
AGGGCGAGCGGGAGCCGGACCAGGAGCCCGCTCTCGCTCACGTTCTCCGCCTCCCCCTCGAGGGCAGGCGGGACCGCCTCCACGCTGCACCGGACGGGGGTGGCCAGGGGAAAGCGGGGGCGGTGGCGCGCGTAGAGGCGCTGGAACCCGAAGGTCTTCAGCAGCCGCCGCCAGACCTCCCGCTGATTGGGATCCATCGCCACGATGATGCAGCCGTGGCGGACCGCGCCGGCGGGCGCCTGTTCGGCCGCCCAGACAACCAGCCCATCCAGGCTGACTGTCCCTTCTTCCGCCTCCACTCGCAGCGAAACGGGGGTCCAGGGCTCCAGGCGCTCCGGCAGATCCACGGCCACGCCCCCCTCGCTCACGTTCGCCGTCACGCCCTCGAGGCGGCGGGGCGCCGGGAGCCCGGCCGCCTCGTGCACCGTGATCCGGACCGGCACGGCGAGAGAGAAACGGGGATCGCGGACCCGGAAGGCCGGACCAGACACCGCCTCGGCCCGCGGCGCGATCAGCAGGCCGAGCTCGATGGCCGACATGATGCGGGAGGTGAGTTCGCGCTGGAGATCCAGATCGCTCCGGCAGCGGGCCAGCAGGCCCTGCGTCAGGGTCAGGGACCCGAAGGGGTCCTTCCCCTCCCCCAAGGCCAGGGTGAGGCGGTAGGGCGCGCCCTCGCCGTCAACCTTGCGGAAGAGGTCCACGGTGATGGGGCCGGGGAGAGGGTAGCCCTGGGCGATCCGCGCGACCAGGTCGCGCAGGAAATGCATCTCGGCCAGAAAGATGTGAGATGCATCCTCCAACCAGCAAGCCTCCTCTCGGAACATGGGCCGACGCCGCACGCCCTTCGGCCGGCAATCGCGCCCGAGCCTACTCGCGGGGTACAGGCCTGTCAAGCCAGCTACTCGTAGCGAACCGCCTCGACCGGGGAAAGTGAGGCCGCCACGGAGGCCGGAACAGCACCAGCTGCAAGGGCTGTGCCGAGGGCGAGGGCCGTCACCTGGAGGACCTCTCGGGTGGGGAGGTGGAACTGGATCGTCCATCCGAAGGACTGGAAGTTGATCACATAGATGAGAATGGCCGAGACGGCGAGGCCCACCGCGACCCCGAGGAGGTTGGCCGCGATCCCGAGCAGCCCGGCCTCCGTCAGGACCATGCCGAGGACCTGCCGCCGGCCGAAGCCCACCGCCCGCAGGATCCCGATCTCCCGCTGCCGCTCCAGGACCGCCGCCATCTCTGCGTTCAGCACGCCGAGCGCCGCCACCACCAGGGCGATGAACTCCAGCGCATAGGTAATGGCAAAGGTCTGGTCGAAGATCTCCAGGACTCGGGCCTTCAGCGCCCGGTTGGCCAGCAGCAGAAGATCCTCGCGCCCCGCCACCGCCGTGAGGATCCGACGGCGGACGACCTCAGGATCGGCACCCGGCGAAAGATAGATGGCCACCGAACTCAGGAACGGGTCCCCGATCAGTTTCGTGAAGAGGGGCCGGTCCATTACCACGAGCCCCCCTTCGGTCGTGTAGTCGTAGAAGATGCCTGCGACCGGAACCGGGACCGGGCCGCGGGGCGTGGGGAGGCTCACCCGGTCCCCTGCCCGGACACCGTAGCGCAGGGCGAAGGTCTCGGAGACGACCACCGCGCCCGCCTCCCGGGCCGCCCGCAAGATCGCGGGGCCGTCCCCGCCCACCATGAGGAGGCGACCGTAGCGGGCATGGACGGCGAAGTCCCCGGAGGCCAGGAGGAACCCGCCGCCCCGCCCGTCCTCCACCCGGATGCCCCGGAATGGATCCAGGGCCTCCACCCCCTCCACAGCCTTCAGGGCCGGGAGGATGTCCGCGGGCAGACGCGCGTCGGCCCCCTTCACGTACCGGCTCGCGGGGCTCAGGACGAAGTCGGCCCGGACACTCTGCCCGATCCAGGCCTCCACCGTCGCCCGAAACGACCGGATCATGGTGGAGACGCTCACCAGCATGGCCAGCCCCACCATCATGGCGGAAACGGCGACCGCGTTCCGGCGGACGGCGCGGCGCAGCGAGAGCAGGGCAAGACCCGCCGGGACCGGGAGGATGGGGAGCAGCGAGCGCCCGCATGCCGCCATGGCCCGCAGGAGGGCCGGCGAGAGGAACGCTCCCCCCAGGACAGCGGCCAGGGCGGCCAGGTAGCCCCCCACGGGGGGCGTCCCGATGGGGCCGGGGCGGGCCAGGAGGGCCGCCGCCACGAGGAGCATGATCCCGGCCACGGACGCGGCGACTGTTCGGGGGCGGCGCAGGAGCATCGCCGGCGCGAGCGCCTCCCGCGGACTCACGGCCGCAGCCAGGCGAGCCGGCCCCGCGGCTGCCAGGAGAGATGCGCCGAGCCCAGCCACGACTCCCAGGAGGAGCGTCTCGGCCGTGAGGGCGGGCGGCTCGGGCCGCACGTAGGCGTACAGTTGGGAGACTGTCCGCGCCATGGCGGTCACGGCGGCCCGGGAGAGCGCGCCCCCTGCGAGGGCCCCGAGAAGGCCCCCCGCCACCCCCAGGAGCGCTGCCTCCCCGGCAATGAGGGCCGCCACACCCCGGCGGCTGAGGCCCAGGGCGCGGAGCACGCCCAGGCTCCGGCTCCGGCGCAGGACGGCGATCCCCATCGTGTTGTACACGAGGAAGCACCCGGTGAGCAGGGCGATGAGGCTGAGAACGGTGAGGTTCAGCCGGAAGGATGCAACCATCTGCTCAGCTTGACTCACCCGGGCGGCGGGCCGCTCCACCGTGAGGCCGGCGGGGAGCGTTGCCCGGAGCCGGGCGGCCACGGCGGCCGCATCCGTCTCCGGCTTCAGGATCAGGTCCACCCGGTCCAGGCGTCCCAACTTTTGGAACTGCACCTGCGCCGCAGCAATGTCCAGGAGGGCCAAGCGCCCGTCCAGGGCGACAGCCGGCCCCTCGGCCTCGAGCAGCCCCCGGATCCGGAACGCGCGCCGCCCGGCCGGCGTGAGGAGGGTGAGGCGCCCGCCCACCTTGAGTCCCTTCGCCTCGGCGAACCGGCGGGCCAACAGGATCGCCTCCGGCTCCGCCAGCAGGATGAGCGGGTCGGCACCGGTCGGGCGATCGGCCAGACGGTACTCGCGGAAGGCCCGCTCCGAAAGGACATCCACGCCCAGGACCAGGAGCGCCTCCCCGGGCATACCCTCAACCGGAGCGAGCACCTGGATGAGCGGGGAGGCGTGAAGAACCCCCGGGTCATCCCGCACGATGGGGAAGACCTCCTCCGGGACCCCCAGGTCTCGCGCGTGGATGGTCAGCGCAGCCCGGCCGGCCACGGCGTCCACCCCCCGGGCGAAGGCCGAGAGGACGCTCTCATTCGCCAGCCGGATGGCCACCGGGACCGCGACGCCGAGGGCGACACCGACGACACTCACTGCGACGCGGAAGGCCTCGGTGCGCAGCGGGCGGAGGAGGAGAAGGGCCACCAGGCGCGCGAGCCGGCCCATCAGGGGACCTCCAGGCGCCCGTCGCGAAGACGGATGACCCGGTCGGCCACGGCGGCGGCCTCAGGGCTGTGGGTCGCCATCAAGACCGTGAAGGCCCTGGTCCGGTTCAAGCGGCGGATCAGGTCCAGGACCGCCCCGCCCCGCTCACTGTCCAGGTTCCCGGTCGGCTCGTCGGCCAGCAGGAGGGCTGGCCGCGGCGCCAGGGCCCGGGCGATGGCCAGCCGCTGCATCTCGCCGCCCGATAGTTCATGGGGGAAGTGGTCGCCGCGGCCGAGGAGGGCGACCGCCTCCAGCTCGGCCTCGACGCGGCCCGCGATCTGGGGGGTGGGGGTTCCGTTGAGCAGGAGGGGGAGGGCCACGTTCTCCCGCGCTGTCAGGTGGGGGAGCAGGTTGTAGAACTGAAAGATCACCCCGACGCGCTCTCGGCGGAGGCGACTCAGGGCCGCCTCGGGAGCGCTGGCGAGGTCCACGCCGTCCACCAGGATGGTCCCGTGGGTCGGCCGGTCCAGGCCGGCGACCAGGTTGAGGAGCGTGCTCTTGCCGCAGCCGCTCGGGCCGACCACCGCCACGAACTCCCCGCGTTCCACCCTGAGGCTCAGGCCCGCCAGGGCCGGCACCTCCACTTTTCCTGCTCGGTAGATCTTGTGGACATCCGTGAGGAGGATCACGACGCTTTCCCCTTACGCCAGCCGCATCGGGGGCACAATCTGCCACGGGAAGGCCGCGCGGTCCCCCGCCAGGACCGCCCTCGCCGCCTCCCGGCAGCGGGCGAGTCCATCCAAGAGGCTGTCCATGGCTAGGCCATGGAAGGCAGGCCGGCCGGCCTCGGCCTTGCTGAGCCCATACCCCAGGACCCGGATGCCACCGCGCCAGTTTTCGTGCTGGAAGTGGTAGAGACCCACGGCCGCCTGGATGATCCCCTGGAGGATCATCTTGTCGCGGCCCCGCGGCTGCTCCATCCAGATTGGTTCCAGCAGTTCGTGGGTCTCGAAGTACAGGCGTGCATTATAGAGGACCGCCCCGCACTCCAGGGCGCGCGCCAGCCCCTCCCGGCGGGCCCCCCCCTTCCGGGCAAAGGCCTCCGTCGCCGCCCAGTAGGTCTCCACCTGTGCTGCGACGGCCTGAAGATAGGGGGCGAATCGGGGAGTCAGGGCCAGCCGGCCATCAGCGGTGGAGGTCAGGAGGGGAATCTCTCGGAGCGCCTCGCCGACCGGGGAGCGAACCAGCCAGGGGGGGGGCGGGGCATCAAGGGTAGCAAGCGGAACTCTCCCATCCGGGGAGCGGCAGGCAAGATGGCAGAAGTGGCGGAAGGCCCAGAGGGGGGCCGCAGCGGTCGGGTCGGTCACCGCCGAGACGACGAGGTGGGCGAGGGGGTCACGAAGGGGCTTCGGGAAACGCATCGCGACTTTTTGAAGGATTCTAGCCTGCCGGCTTGAAATCCGTCCCCGGAACCCCCATAATCCTGGCGACTACGGAGAGCGTCCGGTCCAAAACTTGCAACGGCGAGACAAGGACACACGGACAAGATTCCCAAGAGAACCTGCCCCAACGGAAAGGAGGGCACCAGTGAGAAAAGCAATGGCAGTCCTCATGGCGGCGTTGCTGGTTGGACTCTTCCTCGCCGCGCCGGTCCTCGCAGAGCAGCAGGTGGACGAGACACCGTACAACGACTACCCTCCCCGGTGGATCGGCTACATGTTCCACCCGGTGGGGGTCGCGTTTGACGTCGTCCTGGTCAAGCCGCTCACCCTCGGAGTCTGCATCATGCCGTGGCTCTTCGGGGTCACCCCTGGGGAGTGCTGGTTCGACCAAGTGAGCATATTCGGCGACTAGAGACACCCGACTTTTCCCCAGAGCCCCGGCTCCATGCCGGGGCTTGGTCTTTTCATGGAGAGCAGCAAGGAAAGGCCAGGAACCACCTGCTCCGCTTGGGGCTTTGGTGCTGGCCGAGGGCCTTTTTTTTCTGACGAAAAAAGTGTGGATAACGCTGCTCATTCGTCCCAGGACCGCCTGAAGACGCGGCCATTCCCGGGGCCGCTTTCGGAGCGTCACTGTACCCTCGACCCGTCCCCCACGCGTGAGTGACCATACATTTTCAGCTACTTATACGCCGTGGCCTCACGGATTGATGGTTGGACCAGCGGCCTTGGCTGCCTCCGTCACGCGTGAACAGCCTCGCTGTGGATAAACTGTGAGCAGGTGGGGACGAAAGCCCCCTACTAAGGATGACCATTTCCACGCCGCGGCGCGGGTGTCCGGAAACGGTTCGAGAAGGCGGTCGGATTGCGTGGCCGGGTGGGAGCGGGCCCCTCAGGTCTCCCAGATTTCAGGATTGATGGCCATGGTGGGGCGCCGTCCCTCCAAAGCCATCAGGACCTGCTCGGCAGCCGTGATGGCCATCCGGCGCATGCTGTCCTCCGTGTGGGCGGCGACGTGCGGAGTGATGAGGACCTGCTCGAGCGGGAGCAGGGGGTTGTCCGGGGTCGGAGGCTCCGGCTCCGTCACGTCAATCCCTGCTCCGGCGAGCCGCCCGGCCCGGAGCGCCTCGGCCAGCGCCTCATCGTCAATGAGCCCGCCACGGGAGGTGTTCACCAGGATCGCTCCCGGTTTCATCAAGGCGAGCGTCTCCCGACTGACGAGGTGGCGCGTCTCCCGCGTCAGGGGCGCGTGCAACGTCACCACGTCCGCCGCCTGAAGGAGGGCAGTGAGCCCCACCGGTTCGGCGCCCCGCCGCCGGATTTCCTCGCCCGAGAGGGCCGGGTCGTAGCCGAGCCGGCGCATCCCGAAGGCGGCCGCCACCTCCGCCACGCGCGTCCCGACCCGCCCCATCCCCACGATGCCCAGGGTCCCCCCGTGAAGCCCCGCGTACAGCGTCTCCCGATGGGCCTCCCAGGCGCCTCGCCGGACGGCAGCGTTCACCGCCACCACCCGCCTCGCCACCGCCAGCATCAGCAGGAAAGCATGCTCCGCCACCGCATCGGTGTTGGCGCCGAGCGTGACGCAGACGGGGATCCGCCGCCGCGTCGCCGCGGCCACGTCCACGTTGTCTACCCCGACGCCGTGCCGGGCGATGACCTTCAGGCGAGGGCAGCGCAGAAGCAGGGACTCCGTCACGCGGCCCTTGACCCGGATGATGAGGCCGTCCGCCTCGGCCAAGGCCTCGGCGAGGCCCGCCTCGTCGTAGTTCGCGGCGTAGCGGACCGCTGCCGCCCGCTCCAGGAGCGCCAGCCCGTCCGCGTGAATGGGCCCCGTCAGGCAGACGACGAAACGGCCGGTTCCCACAGGACCCTCATTTCCTCAGGCACCCACCTGCGCTGGCCGTCAGCGGCCCCCGGACGGCCTCAGCAGGGCGGCAGCCTGCTCCGCAGCGCCTCCGCCGAGGGGCCGGCACAGGAGACGAGCAGGAGGATTCCGACCGCGAGCAGCAGAAGCTTCATTAGCGCATGTTGGCCATCGGGTGTCGCCGCGGAGCGCAATGCTCCTGCACGAGGCGGTATCTTAGCGAATGCCTCCGGCGGCGACAAGGATCAAAGGCTCAGAGGAGGGCGAGGAGATCTGCGAGGTGACGGATCGCATGGTCCGGTTGCGGGTCGGCGGGGCCGAGGCTCACGCCCTCCCGGTTCACCCAGACGCAGGGCATCCCCACGCCGCGCGCGCCGGCGACATCCACGGTGAGGCTGTCGCCGATGAAGAGACCCGCCGCCGGGGGAACCCCGAGGGCCCGGCAGGCCAGGTGGAAGATCTCGGGGTGCGGCTTGCGGACCCCGACTTCCGCTGAGATCAACGTGACTTCGAACGCCCCGTCGAAGCCGTGGCGTTGAAGGACCACCCGGGCCGTCGGGCCGTGGTCAAAGTTGCTGACCAGGCCGAGCCGGTATCGGCCGGCGAGCGCGCGAACCAGTTCCCGCCGCTCCGGCGGGCAGGTGGTGGCCTCCGCCAGTGCGTTCATATGGGCTTCGAGTGCGGCGTCCCGGACGGCCGCGGTGGCCTCCGTGTCCGGGAGCCCGAGACGCGCGAAACAGCGGAGGAAGCGCTCCTCCGCCGTCACCTCGATTCGTTCCCGCTCCCGGCGCTCGTTCACTTCCCGGAAGCTCTCCAGGAACGCCTCGTAGAAGGTCTCCAGGGAGATGGCGGGGTAGGCCTGCTGGAGGACGGAGTACGCGGCCCCGCTACTGGTCCGCACTTCCTTCCCCGCCACCGTCACCACGGGGAGGCGCTCCCGCTCGAAGTCCACCAGCGTCTCGAAGAGATCGAAGAGCACTGCGACGGGCCGGGCGCTCACCGTGCACCCCCCCCGGGCGCGCCCGGCCGCCGCATGCTCTCCCGGACCTGATCCAGCGTCTGCCGGGCCATGGCCGCGCGGGCATCGGTCGGGGCGACGGCGATCAGACGCTCCCAGACCTTCACCCCGTCGCGGGGGCGGCCCGCCTGAAAGTAGGCGAGCCCCTTCTCCCAGAGGGGGAGGGAGGCGTTCGGGTCAATGCTGAGGGCCTTATCGAAGGCCAGGTGGGCCTCCTCGTAGCTCCGGGCCCGCGCGAGGATTACCCCGAGCTGCGTGATGGCCTCCACGTTCCGGGGGTCCCTCTCCAGGATTTCCCGGTAGACCGCGAAGGCTTTCCCCATCTCCCCACGGTCCACCAGGGCGCGGGCCTCCTCCAGGGGATTGGCCGGGGGACGAGCGAGACCCATCCCGAGGCCGCCGACAGTTCCGGAGGGCGATCCGTCCGGGCCGCGCGGGCCGAGGGAAGTGGCCAGGAAATAGCCCAGGGTGAGGCCCAGTCCCAGGATTCCGGTGAGCAGGAGGCCCAGGCGCAGCCCGCGGGCCCTGGAGCCGGGGGCTGCGTCTGCCCGCGCACCGACGGACCGGTGGAGACGCACCGCCGGCGTAGGGGGCGGGGGTGCGGCTGCCGCTCCCAGGCCCTCCAGCGCCTTCAAGGTCTCGGCCGCCGCTGCCTCGAGTTGGGCGCGGGTGACGCGGTAGTCTCCCTCCGCAATGCTCCCCGCCGCATGGTCGAAGTCCAGATCGCGGATCTGCCCGTACAGGTCATCCTTCTGCCGGCGCAGTTCGTGCCGAGGATCCGTGGCACCCCCGAGCGGGACCGCGGGCTGGTGGGCCCGGCGAAGGAGCGGCCAGGCCACCGCGACGGCTGCGGCGACGAACAGGAGGGTGAAGAGGGCAACCATCACGGCCGCAGCCCCCCCTCGGTCTCATCCAGCTCCCGGCGGACCCGCTCCACGTAGGCAGGATCGGGCGAGGCCGGGGTCGCAGCCGCGGGGAGGGCCCGCGCCCGGGCGCTCCAGCGCCGGACAACGAGCAGGACGCCCACGAGACCGGCCAGGACCGCGGCGAAGGGGAGGATCCAGACGAGGAGATTGAACCCGGCCGCCCGCGGCGAAAGGAGGACCCACTCGCCGTATTTGCTCACGAAGTAGGCCATCACCTCGTCTTGGGTTTCGCCGCGCTCCAGGCGCTCCCGGATGAGCCCCCGCATCTCCTTCGCCATCTCAGAGGGGGAATCGGCCACCGAGAG
>CAZRDA010000054.1:0-8591 GCA_964598715.1 uncultured bacterium
GCCTGATCGACATTGGCCTGGGCGGTGCCGCCGATTTTGACCAGCGCCTGCTGGCGCGCATACGACGTCTGCGCGAGCTGAACCTGCGCGTTCTGCGCGTCGATGTCGCGCAGCATGCGCTTATAGTCCTGCTCCATCGAGCGGATGTTCAGCACGCTCTGTGCGAGCTGCGATTTCGCGTTAGCGACCGCGATCGCGAACGGCTTGGGATCGAGCCGGAAGAGGATATCGCCCTTGTGGACGAACTGTCCCTCCTTCTGGGGCGGGCTGGGGGAAGGGGGGACGGGGGCGCCCACCTCCTCGGCGGGCAGGGGGGGGAGGGGCGGGGCACTCCCCGCCAGAACCTGCAGTTCGGCCGGCAGGTGGCTGGGGAGGAGCAGGTCGGACGGGCAGAGGATCATGGCCCGCTCCGTCAGATTCTTCAGCTCCCGGACGTTCCCGGGCCAGGAGTAGGCCATCAGGATGGCCAACGCCTCCTTCGAGTACCCCCTCACCTGCTTCTTGAGGAGGGCGTTGAACTCCTGAACGAAGAGGTTCGCCAGGATCAGGATGTCCGTCCCCCGCTCCCGGAGCGGCGGGGCGACGAGCGGCATCACCCGCAGCCGGTAGTAGAGGTCCTCCCGGAAGCGCCCCTCGCTCACCAGTTTTGGCAGGTCCCGGTTGGTGGCCGTGATGATCCGGACGTCCACCGAGATGTCTCGGGTTCCACCCACCCGGCGGAAGGTCTTGGTCTCGAGCACCTTGAGGAGCTTCGGCTGGACCGTCCCCGGCATGTCGCCGATCTCGTCCAGGAGGACGGTCCCGCCGTCCGCGACCTCCAGTAACCCCCGCTTCATTGCCTTGGCATCGGTGAAGGCCCCCCGCTCGTGGCCGAAGAGCTCGGAGTCCAGCAGGTTCTCGCTCAGACCGGCGCAGTTGATCTCCATGAACGGCTTGGCCCGGCGGGCACTCTTGGTGTGGATCGCGCGGGCGACGAGCTCCTTGCCCGTGCCGCTCTCCCCCGAGACGAGGACGGTGGTATTGGGGCTCTCGGCCAGAAGGTCAATGAGGCGGTTCAGCTCCCGGATGCTGGCCGCCTCGCCGGGCAGGGCCCCCTCCCGTCCCAGGCGCTGGCGGTAGTAGGCCACTTCCCGGTCCACCCGGAGCCGCTCCAGGGTCTTCTCCACCTGGACTTCCACCGCCTCCAGGTCGGCATCCTTGGTGAGGAAGTGCGCCGCCCCCATCTTCATGGCGGCCACCGCGTCCTTGATCTTCCCGTGCCCGGTCAGCATGATGACGGCGGCGTCCGGGTGGGTGGCGCGGAGCTTCTCCAGGGTGGCGAGCCCGTCCTGGTCGGGGAGCTTCAGGTCGAGGAGGACGACGTCCGGACCGTGCTCCGCGGCGGCCGCGAGGCCCTGGGCGGCATTCCCGGCCTCCACCACCCGGAACCCCTTCTTCTCGAAGTGGTGCCGCATGCTGAGGCGGATCGTCCGCTCGTCGTCAATGATGAGGAGCGTCGGGTTCATCCTGCGTCACCCCGGGCCTCGTGATGCTCGTCATTCGGCCCGGCACCTCAGTCGTCGCGTGAACGCTATCTACAATTCGTTGGAATCACACGAGGGGTTCTGGGGGGACTCCCGGTTCCCGCTCGGCTCCAGCGGGAGCAGGACGGTGAAGGTGGAGGCTTCCCCCTCTTTGCTGTCCACGAGGATCCGGCCCCCGTGGTCCTCCACGATGCGCCGGCAGATCGGCAGGCCCAGGCCGGAGCCCCCCGGCTTCGTGGTGAAGAAGAGGTCGAAGATTCGCTCCCGGTCGGCCGCGGGGATGCCGATGCCGGTGTCCGAGAGGGCGACCTCCGCGAAGCCGGCTCGCCCCCCTGCCCCGCGGCGGCGCCCGGCCTGCACGGGGCGGAGCCGGAGCGCGACCGTGATGGTCCCCCCCGCCGTCGTGGCCTCTTGCGCGTTCTTCAAGAGATTCAGGAAGACCTGCTTCATCTTGTCCGCGTCCACGGGGACGGCCGGGAAGCCGGGGGGGACCTCCCGCCGGAGGGTCAGCCCCTTCGCCTGGAGTTCCTCCCGCTGCAGGCCCAGGATCTCGTCCCAGATCTGCCCAAGGTCTACCGGGCGGCGGTGAAGGCTGGAGGGTCTTCCGTACAGGAGCAGGTCATTCACCAGGGCGTTTAGCCGGCGGCCCTCCGAGAGCATGGCCGTGACCAGCTCCCGGTGGGCGGGGGTGAAGTCCACCTCGTTCGCCAGGATCTGGGCCACCGAGGTGATCCCGAACAGGGGGTTGCGGATCTCGTGGGCGACACCCGCCGCCACCTGGCCGATGGCCGCCAAGCGGTCGTGCCGGAGGACCTCCTGTTGCAGGGCCTTGATCTCGCTCAGGTCCCGGAAGACGACGATGACCCCCTCCCGGCGTCCCTCGTCATCCACGAGGAAAGAGGAGGAGAACCCCAGCGGGACCCGGGTCCCGTCGGGCAACCCCAGAGGGATTTCCTGCTGCACCGGCTCCATCGGGACCTCCAGCATCATCTCGGCCCCGGGGAACAGGTCCGGCAGGGGCTGTCCGAGGATCTGCTGGCGGTCGCATCGGAGCGTCTGCTCCCCCTGCCGGTTGATCATGGTGATGTGCCCGGCCGTGTCCGTGACCAGGAGACCGCTCGCCATGTTCGTGATGATGCTCTCCACCAGGCGCTGGTTCCGCCGTAACGCCTCGGTCCGCTCCTTGACCCGGTGCTCCAGCTCCCGGGCGAAGTTCTCGGAGAGGCGGTAGAGGGTGGAGAGTTCCGCCACCTTGGCCTGGAGGTCAGCGACGAGTCTGGCGTTCTCCTGCAGAAGGTGGTGTCGCTCCGCGGCCCGGGCCACTGCCCGGATGAGATCTTCCTGATGGAACGGCTTCGAGAGGTAGTCGTAGGCCCCCGCCTTCAGGGCCTGGATGGTGCTCTGTTGGGAGGCGAAGGCGGTGATCATGACCACCGGCATGAGGGGGAAGCGCTCCCCGACGACCCGGAGGGCCTCCAGGCCGCTCATACTCGGGAGCATCACATCCAGCAGGAGGACGGCGGCCGGCTCCTCGGTGAGCCGGGTGAGCGCCTCCGGTGCGTCTTTGGCGGTCCGGACCGCGAACCCCGCGCCGGTCAGGGTCTCGCTGCAGAGGTCCCGCATGAGGCGTTCATCGTCCACGACCAGGACCGCCTCTCCGTGCCCCGCCGTCGCGGCGGCGTCGCGCTCCGTCATGCGGATCCTCCCTGTGCGGACTCCGGGGAGAGTAGCAGAGGGGGGGAGGGAAGACAAGGCCGCCGGGGGCAGCGTGGGGGCATTTTTCGTTGACACCACTTCAGACGGCTCCCTATAGTGGCGCCACCGGGAGGTCGGCGATGGTCCTCTCTACGGTGCGCCGGGCGCTCCTGCGCGGCGGGCTGGTCCAGCGAGGTGAGACGGTCCTGGTAGGTGTCTCGGGAGGGGTGGACTCCGTGGTGCTCCTCCACTGCCTGCACCGCCTTGCCCCGGCGATGGGCATTCGCCTCCACGTCGCCCATCTGGACCACGGGCTCAGGGGGGAGGCGGGGGCTGCTGACGCCGCTTTCGTCGGGGAGATGGCAGAGGGCCTCGGCCTGCCCGTGACGTTCGAGCGCCTCCCCCCCGACGCACTCGCTCAGCGCGGCCGGTCTTTGCAGGAGGCGGCGCGCGCGGCCCGCTACACTTTCTTCGGCGAGGCAGCGGAGAAGGCCAGCGCCACCTGGATCGCGGTAGGCCACACGGCCGACGACGTGGCCGAGACGGTTCTCATGAATCTCCTCCGGGGGACCGGCCCGGCAGGGCTCCGGGGGATCCCTCCCGTGCGGGACCGGCAGGTCATCCGGCCGCTGCTCACCGTGCGGAGGCACCAGGTGGAAGCGTACGCCAGGGCCCGCCGCCTCCGCTTCCGCTCCGATCCCTCCAACGCCGACCCCCGGTTCCTCCGGAACCGGATCCGCCACCGGCTCGTCCCATTCCTGGAGAAGGAGTTCAACCCCCGGGTCGTGGAGGGCGTGGCGCGCGCGGCCGCCCTCCTCGAGGAGGACCACGCCTACCTGGATGGGCAGGCGGCGAGTGCGGCCGGCGGTCCTCCCCATGAGGCTGCCGCGCTCAGGTCGCTTCCTGGACCAGTCAGGCGTCGGGTCCTCCTGCGCGCCCTTCGGGCTGGCCTCGCCCCAGGGAGCCGGGTCCGCCTCGAGCACGTCCTGGCGGTGGAGGCCCTCCTGGAGGAGGCGGGAGAGGGCGGGGCCGTCCGCCTCCCTGGCCCTCTCGAGGCCCGCATCCGGTCCGGACGACTCGTCTTCGGGCCGCCGGGAGATGCCAGGCTGACTCCCGCCCCCCTCCCGGTCGGCCTCTCCGTCGGAGGGGAGGCCCGGTGGGGGGCATTCCGCGCCACCGCGACGCTGGGGCGGCTGGACGAGGACGCCTGGACCCGGGGGGCCGCGGGACATCATGAGTGCTGGAGCGTCACGTTGGATGTGGATCGCCTTCAGCCGCCCCTCACCCTCCGGGCCTGGCAGCCCGGGGATGCATACCGGCCGGCGGGGAGCCCGGGCCGGCGGAAGCTCCAGGACCTCTTTACCGATGCCAAGGTCCCCCGCGGCCGGCGCCGCTGCCTCCCGGTCCTGACGGATGCGACAGGCGTCCTCTGGGTCGCGGGGTTCCGCCCCGACGGGCGGGTTGCGGCCACGGCCGCCACGACCCGGCCCCTCACCCTCCGGGTCCTGGAGGAGCCCCCGGATGCCGTATGAGCTCGGTCCCACCCTGCTCAGCGCGGAACGGATCGCCGACCGCGTGGCGGAACTGGGAGCCGCCATCACCGCCGAGTACCAGGGCAAGACGCCCTTTCTCGTCTGCGTGCTGAAGGGGTCCGCCATGTTCTGGGCCGATCTGTGCCGCCGGATCGCGCTGCCGACCATGACCGACTTCTGCGCCGTCCACTCCTACGGCGACGGGACCGACCCGTCCGGGGCCCTGCTCGTGTCGCACGATCTCACCCTCTCCATCGCCGGCCAGGAGGTCCTGATCGTGGAGGACATCGTGGACACCGGGCGGACGCTTCACCTCCTCCGGTCCCACCTGTTGAGCCGGCAGCCGGCCTCCCTCAGGATCTGTGTCCTCCTCGACAAGGTGGAGCGGCGCGAGGTCCCCGTCCCCCTCGACTACGTGGGGTTCGCCATCCCCAACGAGTTCGTGGTGGGGTACGGGCTCGACTTCGCGCAGCGGTACCGGAACCTCCCCTACATCGCCACCCTCAAGGCGGCCTGAAAGGCCGGAAAACCGCTGTCTTCCGTCTTGCGCGGCCCTCGCCCTTGTGTTAATTGTTATGGACAACACTGCCCCGGTCCGGCGCGGCCCCGCAGGGGGTCCGCGGACCGTGGAGAGGAGGGGTGTCGGTGAGTCCCTTCGTGAAGAACCTGGCCCTCTGGCTGGTCATCCTCCTCATCATGGTGTTGATCTTTAACATCTTCCAGCAGAGCCAGCCGCCGGAGAAGGAGTTCATCTTCTCGGAGCTCATGCAGCGGGTGGAGCGGGGGGAGGTCGCGGAGGTCACCCTGAAGGGGAACGACATCAAGGGGACCCTCTCGGACGGCACCAAGTTCCGCACCTACGCGCCCGAGGACCGGGAACTGCTGCCGACCCTGCGGAAGAAGGGGGTGCGGATCACCGCCAGGCCGGTGGAGCAGAATCCCTGGTACCAGATCGTCCTGGGCTGGCTCCCCATGCTCGTCTTCATCGGCATCTGGATCTTCTTCATGCGCCAGATGCAGGGGGGCGGGGCCAAGGCCCTCTCCTTCGGCAAGAGCCGCGCCCGGCTGCTCACCGAGAAGCAGAACAAGGTCACCTTCTCCGATGTGGCCGGCGTGGAGGAGGCCAAGGAAGAACTCCAGGAGATCATCGAGTTCCTGAAGGACCCCCAGAAGTTCCAGAAGCTGGGTGGGCGGATCCCCAAGGGGGTCCTGCTCATGGGGCCCCCGGGAACCGGCAAGACCCTCCTGGCCCGGGCCATCGCCGGCGAGGCGAACGTCCCCTTCTTCAGCATCTCCGGTTCCGACTTCGTGGAGATGTTCGTGGGGGTGGGGGCCTCCCGCGTCCGGGACCTCTTCGAGCAGGGGAAGAAACACGCCCCCTGCATCATCTTCATGGACGAGATTGACGCCGTGGGCAGGCACCGGGGGGCGGGGCTGGGGGGAGGCCACGACGAGCGCGAGCAGACCCTGAACCAGCTCCTGGTGGAGATGGACGGGTTCGAGTCCAACGAAGGCGTGATTCTCATCGCGGCCACCAACCGCCCGGATGTCCTGGACCCGGCACTGCTCCGGCCGGGCCGCTTCGACCGCCAGGTGGTTGTGGCCCGGCCCGACGTGCGGGGGCGGGAGGCGATCCTGAAGGTCCACACACGCAAGATCCCCCTGGCCACCGACGTGGATCTTCAAGTAATTGCCCGTGGCACTCCGGGCTTTTCGGGCGCCGATCTGGCCAACCTGGTGAACGAGGGGGCGCTCCTGGCGGCCCGCCTGAACAAGAAGCACGTGGACATGGTGGACTTCGAGAGCGCCAAGGATAAGGTCCTGATGGGGGTGGAGCGGCGCAGCATCGTGATCAGCCCGGAGGAGAAGCGGGTGACCGCCTACCACGAGGCCGGCCACGCCCTGGTGGCCAAGTTCCTGCCGGGGGCGGACCCGATTCACAAGGTGACCATCATCCCCCGGGGCCGGGCGCTGGGCGTGACCCAGCAGCTCCCGATTGACGAGAAGCACAACTGGTCCCGGGAGTACCTCCTGAGCAACATCATCATCCTGATGGGGGGTCGGGTGGCGGAGGAGCTGATCATCGGGAGCATCACTACGGGAGCCGGCAGCGACATCGAGCGGGCGACGGACCTGGCCCGCCGGATGGTCTGCGAGTGGGGGATGAGCGAGAAGATGGGCCCCCTCACTTTCGGCAAGAAGGAAGAGATGATCTTCCTCGGGCGGGAGATCGCCCAGCACCAGGACTACAGCGAGCAGACGGCCGTCGAGATTGACCGGGAGGTCCGGCGAACGGTCATGGAGTGCTACGAGCGGGCCAAGGAGCTCCTCAAGTCCCGGCTGGAGGTCCTCCACGCCCTGGCCGCCGCCCTGCTGGAGCGGGAGGTGCTGGACGGCCGCGAGATTGACGCCATCGTGACCGGTGCCGTCTCCGGCACTCCCGCGGGGGCCCCGGCTTGAGCGTCCCGGCGGCCGTCGGTCTGCCGCGGCCCCTGCACTGGTCCTCCGGCCCGCCTGCGGTCCCGGGCGCCTCCTCGGGCCGCCCTGTTCCCGGCGGAGACCTCCCGTGACTGCCCCTGGTGCGGCCGCCCCGTTCGCCTGCCAGCGGTGCACGTTCGCCCTCGACCGCCGAACGCATCTGCTCGGGGTTCTGAACGTCACCCCGGACTCCTTCTCCGACGGTGGCGCCTTCCTGGATCCGGGCGCGGCGGCGGAGCACGCCCTCCGGATGGCGGCGGACGGCGCCGACTGCATTGACATCGGGGGGGAGTCCACCCGCCCGGGGGCGCCTCCGGTGAGCGCCGAGGAGGAGTGGGCGCGGATCGGCCCCGTCCTCAAGCGCCTCCTGGGGTGCTGCCCCGTTCCGATCTCGGTGGATACGACCAAGGCGGCGGTGGCCGCCCGGGCGCTGGACGCCGGGGTGGCCATCGTGAACGACGTCTCCGCCCTCCGCTTCGACCCGGCCTTGGCGGGACTCGTGGCGGAGGCCGGGGCCGGCCTCGTGCTCATGCACATGCAGGGGACGCCCCGGACGATGCAGGAGCGTCCCTCCTACGGCGACGTGGTAGCCGAGGTCCGGGCCTTTCTGGCCGAGCGCTTGCAGGTGGCGATAGGGGCCGGCATCCCCCCCGAGGCCGTTCTCCTCGACCCCGGGATCGGGTTCGGGAAGGCGGTGGAGCACAACCTCACCCTGCTCCGCCGGTTGCCGGAGCTGGGGACGCTGGGCCGGCCCCTCCTGGTGGGCCCCTCCCGGAAGGCGTTCATCGGGGCGGTCCTGGGGACGGCGGTGACCGACCGTCTGGAGGGGACGGCGGCGGCCCTGGCGCTCGCCATCGCCGGCGGGGCGACGCTGGTCCGGGTCCACGATGTGAAGGCGATGGGCCGCGTCGCCCGGATGTGCGACGCGATCCTGGGGAGGGAAGCGCCCCATGTGGGAGTGGTCCGGGGAGCTGCTGAGCGCGTTCCGGTTCATTGACCTGCTGGACATCCTGATCGTGGCCGTCGCGATCTACCAGCTCCTCCTCATCTTCCGGGGCACCAAGGCCCTCGAGATGCTCCTGGGGCTGGCGCTGGTCTATCTGGCGGCCCGGGTCTCCTTCAAGGCCGGACTCCTCACGGTGAACTGGATCCTCCAGAACCTGCTGGCGGTCTGGTTCCTGTTGATTATCATCATCTTCCAGCCGGAGCTGCGGCGCGCGCTGGCGAACTTTGGCCAGCGCTCGGCGATCCTCCGGGCCTTCGCCCGGGCCGGCGAGGCCCACACCATTGACGAACTGGTCCGGACGGCCGTGAGCCTGTCCGCGAAGAAGGTCGGTGCCCTGGTGGTGATCGAGCGGGAGAC
>CAZRDA010000055.1:0-8587 GCA_964598715.1 uncultured bacterium
CCCCCCCCCCCCCCCCCCCCCGGGGCCCCCCCCGGGGGGGCGGGGCCCCCCCCCCGGGGGGGGGGTGGCAGGGGGCCTCAGCCGCGGGAGAGGCGCTGGACATGTTGCAGAATGCGTGGAGGACGTGGATGAGGAGCGTGGGACCAGCGGTGCCTCTCCGCTAGCGCCGGTCCAGGCAGGCGGCCAACGCGCGATTCACCTCGTCCGGCTTCTCGAGCATCACCATGTGGCCGGCCCCCGGGATGACAGCCAAGAGCGCCCCGGGGATCCGATCGTGTAGATACTGGGCGTACTTGACGGGAGTGAGGCGGTCCTCGGCGCCGCACACGACCACTGCGGGCATACGGATCCGGTCCACCTCCTTCATCACGTCGAAGGCGTCGCAGGCGCGCAGGTCCTTTTCCAGCACCGCCAACGAACCCTTGAGCAACTCTTTCTTCCCCTGCGCCGGGAGGTCTGCCCCGCTCGATGGCGCGTAGAACCACTGCGAGAGAAGGCCGGCTGCCTGCTCCGGGTTGCCTCGGAGACCCTCCAGGATGCTCGGGTGGACCCGCAGGCGGGCCCCGGTCCCCACGAGACCGAGACCCTTCAGGCGCGCCGGGGCCTTCAACGCGAAGGCGAGCGCGATGGCCCCGCCCATGGAGTGGCCCACCAGAAATGCCTGCTCGATGCCGGCCGCATCCATAAAGGCCTCGACCCAGTCGCGATAGGCCGCGATGCTCTCCGCGCCGTTTCCTTCCGAGGCCCCGTGACCCGGCAGGTCCAGGGCGACCACCCGGGAGACCGGGGCGAAGTGGCGGACCTGGGGCAGCCAGTTCCGGTAGGTCCCGCCGGAGCCGTGCAGGAAGAGGAGGGTCGGGGCCCGGGGATCGCTCTCGGGAGGCTCGAGGTAGTGCAGCGAGAGACCGCGGACCGCCACGGTGGCCACACTCAGTCCGCCTCCCCCTTCAATTCGCGGGTCATGAGGAGGTCGAGGGCCTCGCGGGGTGACCGCCCCTCGAAGAGGATCGCATGGACCTGCGCGCAGATCGGGGTCTCCACGCCGAGGCGCGCGGCCACGGCCTTGACCGCCCGGGCGGTTTCCACTCCTTCCGCCACCGTCCGCCGCCCGGCAAGGATTTCCGGGAGCCGGTGCCCGCGTCCCAGCTCGAGGCCGACCGTCCGGTTGCGGGACAGGTCGCTGCTGCAGGTAAGGATCAAATCTCCCATGCCGGCCAGCCCGGCGAAGGTCTCGGCCCTCGCGCCGAGCGCCCGGCCTATGCGGCTGAGCTCCGCCAGGCCCCGCGTGATGAGGGACGCCCGGGCGCTGGCCCCCAGGTTGAGCCCGTCGGCGGCGCCCGCGGCGATCGCGATCACGTTCTTGACGGCCCCGGCCAGTTCCACGCCGAGCAGGTCCGTCGTCACATACAGCCGGAAGGTGGGGCCGCTCAGGAGGTGCTGGACGGCGGTCCCGACCGCGGCGTCGGGTGCGGCCACCACCGCTGCGGCCGGCAAGCCGCGGCTGACCTCGGTGGCGAAGGTGGGGCCCGAGAGGGCCGCCGATTGCGAGGCGCAGGCCGCGGGGAGGGTGGCCGCCAGGACCTCCGTCATCCGGTTGCCCGTCGCTACCTCCAGGCCCTTTGCGGCACTGACGGGAATGGCCGCGTTCCTCAGGGACGGGGCAAGGCGGGCCGCGATGGCGCGCAGGTGCTGGGCGGGGACAGCAAAGAGGAGCAGGCCCGCCCCCCCCACCGCCTCCGTCAGGTCGGCCGTGATCCGGAGCGCCGGAGGGAAGGGCACGCCGGGCAGGTAGGTCCGGTTCTCCCGATCCTCGTGGAGGGCCTTCGCCATCTCGGCGCGGCGCGCCCACAGGACCGTCGGGTGGCCACGGGAGGCGAGCAGATAGGCCAGGGCGGTCCCCCAGGCGCCCGCGCCAAGGACCGCCGCGCGCCCGGCGATCATGAGTCGCGCAGCTCCGGCCCCTCCAGCCCGGCGCTCTCGGGGGACCCGGCCGGCCGCCTCCCCTGCTCCTCCCAGATCGCATCGAGGTCCAGCGTCGGGCTGAAGAGCGCGGGATCGGTCGTGTCCAGTCCGTGGTGGTCCAGGATAGCCAGGGCGATGCCCTTCCCCAGGTCCGGGGCGTCGGCTGCCCGGAGGAACTTCAGGAGGAGCGGGATCACGGCGGACGCAGGGGCGCGCTTCAGGGCGTGCAGCGCGAGCGCCAGGTCCTCCTCGTCCTCGGAGGCGAGGCGATCCACCAGGAGCCGATAGGCCGGCGCTCCGACGGCGAAGAGATACGCCAGCCCCGACTCGAGGGCGGACGCCCCGGGCTCGAGGCCCCGCAGGGCGTCCAGCAGGTGGCGCACCGCCTCTGGCGCCGCCTCCACCGGACGTGAGACCGGTTCCGCTGTCACGGAGCCTCCTTACGGACCGCCCGTTCGGCGTGGTCGGGACGTCGCACCGCCGAAAGGCCGGGCCGAGTCTATCGGCGGTGCGACGCTCAAGTCAACGCGAAAGGCCGGACCGGAGGAGCGGCGGACAGTCAGCGGGCGGGGCGCGGCGGGCGAAGGGCCGATCGGCCTCAGGCGAAGCAGCCCTCCTCCAGCATCCTCCGGAGAGCCTTCTCGAAGGCCGCGGTGGTCTGCTCCAGATCCTCGTCGGTGTGGACCGCCGAGAGCCAGCCGTGGGGCACGGGGAGGTCCACGCCGTTCAGGAGCATGGCGCACCGGAGGGTATGGTAGAGGGGGAGGTTGGGATAGGTCTGGAGCGCGGTGTGGTCGCGCCGGCCGCGCTTGCCGTTCACGTCCACGCCGAGGCGATCCGGCTCCAGGAAGATGTTGTAGCAGGAGGACTCTCCGTAGACGCGGAGATCGGCGCCGACCCGCTCCGCCGCCCCGTTCAGGCCGGCCCGGAGCCTCTCGCCCATCCCGTTGGCTCGGCGCTGGAGCTGCCCGTCGGCGATAATCTCGAGGGTGGCGATCCCGGCGGCGGCACAGACCGGGTTCGCATTGAACGTCCCGGCGTGGGCGACCCGCTGGTGCCGGTTCCAGGCCGAATCCTCGCGGAAGGCCAGAAGATCCATGATGTCCGCCCGCCCCGCCACCGCCCCGCCGGGCAGCCCGCCCGCCAGGACCTTGGCGAGGGTGGTGAGATCGGGCGTGACCCCGAAGTACTCCTGCGCCCCCCCGGGGGCGTACCGGAACCCGGTGATCACCTCGTCAAAAATGAGAACAACCTCGCGCGCCGCGGTCAGTTCCCGGAGCCCCTTCAGGAACGCCAGATCGGTCGGGATGGTGCCGCTGCCCCCCCCGCCCGCCTCGAGCAGGACGGCGGCCACATCCTTCCGCGCCTCGAGCAGCCGGCGAACGGCCCCGAGGTCATTGGGGGGACACAGGAGCATCTGCTCGAGGGCCTCGGCCGGCACCCCGCGGGAGACAGGGGTATCGTAGGGCGGCTTGACACCGGCGGCGGCGTAGTCGTGCCACCCGTGGAAGTGCCCCTCGAACTTGACGATCTTCTCCTTGCCCGTGGCCCCCCGGGCCAGCCGGAGCGCCAGCAGGGTCGCCTCGGTCCCCGACTGGGTGAACCGGACCCGCTCCGCCGAGGGGACGAGTTGCGTCACCAGTTCCGCCCAGCGGACCTCCAGGGGGTGGCACCCACCCAGGTGCGTCCCCCGGTCCATCTGGGCCTTCACCGCGGCCACCACGGCGGGATGCAGGTGCCCGAGGAAGAGGGCGGCATGCGCCACCCAGTAATCAATCAGCTCGTGCCCCTCCACGCTCCACTTCCGGGCTCCCCGCGCCCGCTCCATGTAGGGGGGGAACGGGAGGGTGTGGCGGATGTCGTGGGTGATGCCGCCGGGGATGACGCGCCGGGCCTTCTCGAAGAGTTTTGCGGAGGCGGCGAACTGCTTCCGGTAGGCCTGCTCAATGGCGGCCGGGACCGCCGCTACGCGCCCCATCACGTCCCTCCCGCTATCGCCGCCGGGGGGCCGAAGAGGCGCCGCTCCCACTGCGCCCGCCAGAGGCGGCGCCGCAGCGCCCCCGCCGTCACCCGGTATTTGAAAGCCTTCCGCCCGTCCAGAAAGAGGACGGGGACCTCGTGGCCGAAGCGCCGCGTCAGATCCAGGGACGTCCCGACGTCCACCACCGTCACCTGGAGCGGCACCTCCGCCCCCATCCTCGCGATCACCGTCCCCATCTCGTCACAGAGGGGACACTCCGCCTTGGTGTAGAGCGTCACGCGGACGGGAAGCGCGGACATGCGGCACGATAGCATAGGGCCATAGGACCGTCAACGCGCCCGCCCGCCGCTGTAGGGAGTACATGATCTGTCCGCTCCCGAGAGCAAGTGAAATGTCCGCTTTTCAGGCGGCATGCGGTAGAGCCGTGGTCACCAAGGAGGGCGACCATGCTCTATCCCCGTGCCGCCGTGGAGCGGGCCATGAAGGTGCAAGAGGTCCTGTTGCGGGCCATGAGTGGGGAGCTCCGCGCTCTCCCGCGGCGTCGCTTCCTCCTGCATCGCCGGCTTCCGTGCTCTTGTCCCCATGTTGGCCTCCTTGGTCACCACCATTATTAGTCAAACCCGTGTCCAAGGAAACCGGATCCGGTTTAGGGGATACTCCGTGCATGCGGGGGCCGGAGCGGCGAATCAAATGCGGAACGAAAACGGGGATGAGAAAACGCTAGGGAAAAGCTGATTCGTGTGTTATTCTCCACCGGTCTCGCCACGGACGCCGAATGATCCAGGCCCTGACGCGGGACGAACAGAATAGGGCAGGTCCTTCGGCCTGAACGGCGGCTCCTCCGGCGACCCCTCCGTTAATCCCCCACACTCAACCAAGCCGGACCTAACAGCGGTCACATCCGATCCCCGCGGGGACATCGTGTGCCCGCGGAAAGCACAGGGACACGTATGTCGTTTGCAGAATTCGGACTCCACACAGACCTCTTGAAGGCCACCCAGCGGATGGGATTCGCGCATCCTACGCCGATCCAGCGGGCGGCCATCCCGCCCTTGATGCAGGGCCGGGACATCCTGGCCACCGCCGTGACGGGCAGTGGGAAGACCGCCGCGTTCCTCCTGCCGATCCTCCACCACCTGCTGGGGAAGCGCCGGGGGACGACCCGGGCGCTGGTCGTGGCCCCAACCCGGGAGCTGGCCGCCCAGATCGCGGAGCACCTCCGCGACCTGGCGGGGCACACCGGCCTCACGGGTGCGGCCGTGTACGGCGGCGTCGCCATGGGACCGCAGGAGCAAGCGTTTCGGAGGGGCGTGGACGTCCTCATCGCCACGCCCGGCCGCCTCCTGGATCACTTTCAGTACCCGTACGCGCGGCTCGACGGCGTGGAGTACCTGGTGCTGGACGAGGCGGACCGGATGCTCGACATGGGGTTCCTGCCGGACATTCGCCGCGTCCTCCAGCATCTGCCCACAAGGCGGCGGACGCTCCTGTTCTCGGCGACGCTGCCGGCGCCCATCGTGGAGCTGGCGGACGACCTGCTGGAGGACCCTGTCGCCCTGAACATCGAGCGAAAATCCGCCCCGGCGGTTGGCATCACCCACACGGTCTATCCGGTCCCGCACGAGCTGAAATCGCATCTCCTGCTGGCGCTCCTGCGGCAGGGCCCGCCCAGGAGCGTCCTGGCCTTCACACGGACCAAGCACCGCGCCGATCGCCTGGCCGACTTCCTGGAGCGACACGGCATCGCCTGCGCCCGCATCCACGGCAACCGCAGCCAGGCGCAGCGGACGGAGGCGATGGCGGGCTTCAAGAAAGGGCGCGTCCCCGTCCTGGTCGCCACGGACATCGCGGCCCGCGGCATTGACGTCGAGGCGCTGGGGCTGGTCGTGAACTTCGACGTGCCACACTTGCCGGAGGACTACATCCACCGGGTCGGGCGCACGGCCCGGGTCCAGGCGACAGGCGACGCCTATACGTTCATCTCGCCGGAGGAGGAGGGGAGCCTCCGCGCCATCGAGCGGCACCTCGGGAAGCGCCTGCCGCGCCACACGGTCGCCGGGTTCGACTACGCAAAGCGGCCCGCGGACCGGCTGGAGGTCCCGCTTACCCAACGCATCGCCGCCATCCGCGCCCGGAAGGCAGAGGA
This sequence comes from uncultured bacterium, assembly GCA_964598715.1. Classification (GTDB taxonomy): domain Bacteria; phylum Methylomirabilota; class Methylomirabilia; order Methylomirabilales; family JACPAU01; genus JACPAU01. The sequence continues at coordinate 6,090 of CAZRDA010000055.1, forward strand.
CCGAGCCCGGGCGAGGGCGAAGTGTGGGCCAGGCCTGAGCCGTGCAGAGGCCGTGCTGGCCTGGGCTCGCCAGGGCCCGGGCCGGCCCGACCACGGTCCTGGGGGAGGACACAGTCGCCGCCCCGGGGGAGCCGGCCCGGCATTCAGGGGAAAGCCAGGCTCCCCTCGGTAAGCAACGGAAAAAGGTCCCGGCAAGGAGCCACCAGACGTGCCGCTCGCTCACGTCCAGACTCGCGGCGGCCTGAGCGCCGGTGATCCGGTGCTCGAGCACCAGGCGGAGCGTGTGATACCGGTGGAGATCGCGTTGACTCATGGGAGCCAGAGCGTGGGGTGGAGTCATGGGCCCTCCTTTGGACAGAGGGAAAACCTACCACCCCAGACCTCACCCTGAGAAAATCATTGAACAGTTAGACCCTGAGAGAATTACTGATCTACCACACCGCCGGCGGCCGCGCTTGACACTCCCCGGGCCGCGTGCCATAGTCCGTCCGCTCCGCGCTGCCCTGGCACCCGGAGGCGAGATGGGAGAGCCCCGCCACGAGTTGCTCCATCTCCTCTACCGCCACTCCTTTCAATACAGCACCGAGCCCACCTTCCGGCTCGCCTCGGGCCGGCTGAGCCAGTACTACATCAACTGCAAGGCCACCACGTTCCTCGCCGAGGCGATGCCGCTCGTGGGCCGGCTCCTGTGGGAGGCGGTGCGCGGGGCCTCCCCCGACGCCGTCGGGGGCCCCACCTTGGGCGCGGACCCTCTGGCGTACGCGGTGGCGTTCGTGAGCGCGCTGGAGGGAAAGCCGGTCCACGCCTTCAGCATCCGCAAGGAGCCCAAGCCGCACGGTCTGATGCGCTGGATCGAGGGCTACAGCGTCCCCGGGACCCGGGTGGCCATCCTCGAGGATGTCATCACCACCGGCGAGTCCACGATGAAGGCGATCCGGGGCGCCGAGGAGGGGGGCTTCCGGGTGGTCCAGGTGGCCGTGCTGGTGGACCGGCAGGAGGGGGGACGGGAACGGGTGGAGGCTGCCGGCTACCCCTTTGTCGCCCTCTACACCCGCGAGGACTTCATGGGCCTGCACCGCGCAAAGGAGGGACCCACCGGGGCTCGGTCATGAGGAGAGCGAGGTAGGGCAGGTTGCCCGGCTCCGACGCCATCGCCTCCCTACGTCGGCTTGCGCCGCGGCCGCGATCGCCCGGCGGCCTTTCCACCGGACCCCGGGTTCTCGTGAGGCTCGCGGAGCGGCATCCCCCTCCGGCACATGGGACATTCCTCGGGCCGGTAGGTGGGGAAATCATTCGTTACCAGCGCAAAGAAAGGCGCTGCGAACTGGGCCTGCCGGTCCCGGTTCCAGAGACATCCCACGCCCACCACGCGGCCCCGCCGCTCTTCCACCAGGCGGATCAGGGCCCGGATGGTCTCTCCGGTCGTGAGGATATCTTCCACGATGAGGGTGCGACTCCCCTCCGGCAGCGACGCCTCGAACTCCGGGGGGAGGACGACGCTCGCCTCCCCCGCCGCCCCCCGGATTTTCACCGCGTAGAGGAGCTTGGGCTTGCTCGGGTGGGCGCGCGCTACGGCGTGCCCGATGAGGGTTGCCTCCATTCCGGAGGTGAGGACGACGTCGAGCACCTCCTTCGCGAACTGCTTGGCTAGCACTTCTCCCAGGCCTTCGGTGAAGGCCGGCTCCGTGCTCACCAGGTTCTTTTCCACGTACTCGCTTGCGTGCCGGCCGGAGGGGAGGAGGAAGTGATCATTGACCAGGTAGGCGCCGGTCCGGACGAGGATGCCACGGTTGATCCGATCGAGGATGGCCGGGTCCATGTCTCGGCGCCTCCCGAAACGCCACCCTGGAGGGTCGGCCGGCTCCCTGTGGAACGAACCGATAACACAGGCCCTCCGCCGAGTCAAGGCGGTTGCTGGCGGAGCCTGCTTGGCGCGCTCTCTGCTTCGTGCTACGCTCCGCGCGATGGAGCGCGACGCCGCGACAGCCCCTGCCACGGTCCGCATCACCTTCCTTCCCCGGGGGGAGGAACTCACCTGTCCCGCCGGGACCACCCTGCTCGATGCCGCCCGCCGGCTGGACCTGCACATCGAGGCCGCCTGCGGGGGCAACGCGCTCTGCAAGAAGTGCAAGGTCCAGGTGCTGGAAGGGGGAAACGCGCTCACGCCCGTCGAGTGGGAGTACCTGACGGGGGCCGAACTTCACCGGGGGATCCGCCTCTCCTGCCGCGTGCAGTGCTTCACCGATGCCCGGGCCGAACTCGTCTCGGTGGAGGTGGTCTCCCTCGCCAAGTTGCGCCGGTTCGGGAAGGAGCGGGCCGTCGAGGCCGACAGCGATGTGGCCAAGCACCTGGTGACGCTCGCCCTCGCTCCCGGGGAGCCCGGGCCGTTATGCCGCAAGATCCCGGAGGCGCTTCCGGCGCATCCCGGAGGGTACCGGGTGGACCAGGACTTCCTCCAGAAACTCACCCCGGACCTGGTGAAGGAAGGGGCCGTCCTC
>CAZRDA010000056.1:0-7119 GCA_964598715.1 uncultured bacterium
TCGTCTCGCGCGGTCGCGACCCCGCTCGCGACGTCCACCCCGACCCGGATCGCCAGGTAGGTGGATCCCCAGAAGATGTAGACCGCCCCGAACGCGAGGGGGAGCAGGACGCGCCGCCGGAGAACGGGGGGCACGTTTGCGCCGCGCTCTCCGTGCGCGATCTCCCCGACCCCTGACGTCACCTGCCCTTCCGGCGTTCCCACGCCCCCCCCCTCGTTCCCCTCCCCGGGGTTGGAAAAGTTGTTCTATAGGACAAGGTGCCGGATGCTGTCAAGCGCGCAATCCGGGCCCCGGCGAGGTTCTTTCCTAGTCGCCCGTCCGGAAGCTAATGGGTCGGTGGGCTGGTTTAGGCGGGGTCATAGCTTGAAATCACAACCTGTGATTTCAAATACGCGAACTCCACCCCGGTGAGTTGGAACATGAAGTCTTGAGGGAAAGCGTTGAGTCGGCTCTACGGTACTGGTAGTCGCGACGCCGAATGTCAGGGGCCGCAGCAGTGCTTGAACTTCTTGCCGCTGCCGCAGGGGCAGGGGTCGTTGCGGCCAGGCCGGGAGGTCCCGGGCTGGCGCGCCTGGGGCAGGAAACGGAGGTGGATGCCCGTCTTCTTCGCGAGCGCCTCCATTCCCAGGGGCGCGAGGAGGGGGAGCCGGGTGAGCAGGGCGAGGAACGCCTCCAGGAGGCCCTCCTCGCTCTCCAGGCCGATCTCCCGCAAGAGGTGGGCCGCCGCGTGGGCGAGGGCGAAAGCCTGGGGGAAGTCGCGGCGCCCCTCCGCGATCCGGTCCGCGAAGGCGGCCTGGGTCTCGGGCAGGATCCGCCCGTCCACGGCCACCTCCGGCTCCGCCAGCAGGCACGCGGTGAGCGTGAGGGCGAGGCGGACGCGGGATTCCGGGGCCAGGGCGTCTTCGGGGGGCGCGGGGAAGCCGACCGGCTCCCCCCGGAGGAGGGTCCGGGCCCACTCCTCGTGCGCGAAGCCCAGCTCGAGCACCTTGCGGTCGGCGGCGCGGGCGAGCAGCCAGTCCTCGATCATGGCCAGGGCGGCCCGTCTGGCCCCCTCGACCGACTCGCTCGGGGTGGGCAGGTGGAGGTGGTAGAGGAACGGGACCATCTCGCGGGCCAGGCCGAACTCGGTGGCGGTCGAGGGCGTGAGCATCACCCAGAGCCCTCCCGGCGTCACCAGGGTGCACCGGCCCGGGTCGGCCCCGGCGGCGCGGAACGGCCCCGCATCCACTAGCAGGAGGTTCCGCTCCCGCCCCTGGCCGATGCGCTCCATCAGGGTCCGGGTGAGGCCGGCCAGGAGGTCCGAGGGAGCCTCCAGGCCGTGCTGCTCGGTCACGAGCCCGGGGAACTCGGGACCGTCATAGGGAATCGGGCCGAGCGGGGCAAGACGCATGGGGGAAGTCTAGCGGCCGGCCGGTCGGCCGTCCAGCCGATTACGGATAGGCGCGCCGGGCGGAGTGTGCTACAAAAACCGGGTGCCCGCCCTCCCCTGATCGCCACTCTGCTGGTCGGGACGCTGGCCATCGTGGCGGCGGGGGCCATGCTGGTCTGGTGAGGGAGCCGTGACGCCGGAGACGATCGTGCGGACGCTCCAGGGGTGGGACCGCCGGCTGAAGCGGATGCGCCTGCGGAGCCTCCAGATTCCCGAGGAGGAGGTGGGGCGCCTGCGCCCGGCCCTGGGGGAGGTGGCCGCCGCCTTCGAGGCTGCCCGCTCGCGGTGGGAGGCGGGCCGGGTCCTGACCCTGGGCCCGCCGCCCGCGCTCCTCAGCGAGATGGAGGCGGCGCTCCAGGCCGTGGCCGCCGCCTACGCGAAGCATTCGGCGACCTTCAGTGCGCTCGGCGTGCTGGAATGATCAGGGGGGAGGCTTCGGGAGCGCGAACAGGTTCACGCTGAACAGGTGCCCCTCGTCGAGCCATCGGCGCTCGACGCGGAGTCCGGCGGCGGCGGCCAGGGCCTCGATCTCCGGCACGGAATACTTGTACGAGTCTTCCGTGTGGATCGTCTCGCCGGCTTCAAACCGAACCTCGAAACCCAGCCGCTGGATCCACACGCGCTGGGCACGGGTGCTGACCAGGCGCATCTCGACCCGGCCCGCCTCGGGATCGTAGAGCGCCCAGTGGTGAAAGGCCTCCACCGGGAAGTTGCCCCCGAGCTCGCGATTGATCCGGGCGAGGAGGTTCAGGTTGAAGCGCGCCGTGACCCCGCGGGCGTCGTCATAGGCCTTCTCCAGGAGCGCGCTCTCCTTGCGGAGGTCAATGCCGACGAGGATGCGATCCCCGGGGGACATGAGCACCCGGATGCGGCGAAGGAACGCCACGGCCTCCGCCCGGTCCAGGTTGCCGATGTTCGACCCCAACCAGAGGACGAGCATGGGACCCGGGACGAGGGACTTCAGGCGACCGAGCCCCTCCTCGTAGTCGCCGGCCACGGCGACGATCTCGAGACCGGGGTACTCCCTCAGCAGCCCGCGACAACTCTCCCGCAGGGCGGCCCGCGAGATGTCCACGGGGACGTACCGCAGCGTCTCCCGGCTCCGGAGGAGGGCCCCGATGAGTATCCGCGTCTTGGCGGCACTGCCGCTCCCGAGTTCGACGAGGACCGTCCCGGGGGAGAGGAGAGAGGCGATCTCCCCGGCCCGAGCCTGGAGGATCTGCCGCTCCGCCGCCGGGAGGTAGTATTCCGGCAGTTCGCAGATTTCTTCGAAGAGCCGTGACCCCTGGGGGTCGTAGAAATAGCGGCAGGGGAGGGATTTCGGCGACCGCGTGAGCCCATCGCGCACGTCGCGGGCGAAGGCGGCCCGGTCCTGCTCCTCGCCCGCGTCAATCAGGGCGAAGCGCTCCGGCTCGGCGTCGAGCTCCTTGAGCAGGGTTTCCCAGCTCCGGCGTTCTCGGGCGGGCTCGACGAGGGGCTGGAGCCGTTCGCACCACGCCTGCAAGGTGCAGTAGAATTTCGCGTCCCCTTCCGCGCGTGCCAGCAGCACACTGAGCCCCTTCGTGTCCCCCGCCTCGAAGTAGCCCGGATAGCCCTCGCCGAGGATCCCGACGGTTCCGGGGATCCGGGAGGCCACGATCGGGACCGACGCCGCCAGGGCCTCGGACACGACGTTGGCCCCCCCCTCCATGCGCGAGGTCAGGGCGAGGAGCCGGCATTGACCGAGAATGCGGAGCGCCTTCCACCGAGGCTGCTCCCCGAGCCAGCGGTAGCGCGGATTCCGGTCCGCTTCGCCTCGGGCCTGCTCCTTCATCTCCGCACTGAGCGCCGCCCCCACGTGCAGCACCGAGATCCGGGAGGTCGGCGGCAGCAGTCTGGCCGCCAGGGCGGTCCGGAAGGGGTCCTTCACCTGCCGGAGGTGGCCGAGCACGCAGACGGGGAAGGCCTGCGCGTTCACGGGGGGTCTGGGCCGCGGCCGGCCGGCCGACTGGTAGATGACCCGGGCCTTCTCCCGCACGAACTCCGGCAGTTCGGCAACGCCCAGTGGCTGGAGGACCACGAGGCGCGTGGCCAGCTCCAGGGAGCGCCGGGCGAGGGGCGACGTCCGGATCCCCTCGTACAGGTCCGTGCCGGTCAGCGCCACCACCAGGGGGGAATCGGGGTGCAGCCGCCGGAATCGCTCGACCGATGGGTAGCTCCGCCCGGCGTGCAGGGCCACCAGCAGGTCGCAGCGTCCCCCCCGATACTCCTGCTGGAGCACGACCTGGTGACCGAGGTCCCGGAGGATGCGCGCCCAGCGCAGGGCGGTGACCCGGTTTCCGGCCCGAGAGCCGGCAGGGGCAGGGGTCGCGATGCAGACTCTCATCCGTCCAGGGCGCAGGTCCGGAATCCCGCCCACACGTCCCGCCGATCGGGCCGGTAGAAATTCCGGTAGGTGTTGCGGAGCAGCCGGGAGCGCGTCGTCCAGCAGCCGCCGCGCAGCACCTTGTGGGTCCCGAACCAGGGCTCGGAGTACTCCTTGTACGGGTCGGCGACGAACCCCGGGTAGGGGAGGAAGTCACTGCTGGTCCACTCCCACACATTGCCGATCATCTGGCGGCAGCCGAAGGCGCTCTCCCCCGCGGGCAGGGCCGCCACGTGGAGGCACCCCACGGCGTGCCCGTCGAGGTTGGCGCGGTCCGGGCTGGGAGGCGCATCGCCCCAGGGGAAGCGGCGCTTGCGCCCGGACAGCCGCCCGCCGGAGCCGTCCGGCTCGCCGGCCGCCGCAACCTCCCACTCCACCTCCGTGGGCAGCCGCCGGCGCGCCCAGCGGCAGTACGCCTCCGCTTCGTACCAGTTGACGTGGAGCATCGCGCGGTGGGGCTCGAGTGGGACCCATTGATCGAAATCGCGTCGCAGCCAGCCGCCGCCCGGCAGGGGCTGCCAGTAGACCGGGTGCGCCGCGCCCGCCGCCTGCCGCCACCGCCATCCCTCCTCGCGCCACAGCTCGGGTCGCTGGTAGCCCTCGTCCTCGACGAAGGCAGCGAACTCGGCCTGGCTCACCGCCGCCCGCGCGATCGCGAAGGGCCTGACCACGACGGGGTGCGACCACTTCTCGTTGTCGAAGACGAACGGTTCGTCGGGCTCGGCCCCCAGGAGGAAGGTACCGCCAGGGACGTCGGCGTCTCCGGGCAGGAGACCGGCCGGCCCGGCCGCCGGCGGGCGGGCCAGGCGTGGAGCGGGGTAGCCCAGGGTCTGACGCGTGTAGGTGAAGGCTTCGGCGTGCATGTCCTCGTGGAAGATGGAGAGAAGGATGAAGTATTGCTCCTCGTCGCGGGGCGCCCCGCGCGTCAGGCGCTGCAGGATCCGGTCGCGGACCTCGCGCAGGTAGCCCATGGTCGCTTCGCGGGACGGCAGCGGCAGGTCCCACCGGGTGTCGTGGGGGACCGCCGCGGAGTCGAAGAGAGCATCCCCCTCGGCGAGGATCGGCCGCTCCCGGCGGGCGTGCCGGAGGACCCACTTCTCCTGGAACCACGCGACGTGACCGATCTCCCAGAGGAGCGGGTTCAGGATGGGCAGCATGGGGCCGAGGAGCTGCTCGTCGGTGAGGTCGCTGACCAGGTCGAAGGTCCGCTCGCGAGCGTCGAAGACCCACTCGGCGAGTTCACTGGCCCCTGGCATCGCCCTTCCTCCAACCGGGTCTGGGGTGTCAGATGTAGTGGCCGGTGCCGGCCCGCACGCGGTAGGGCTCGATCGTGATGATCCGCTCGACGTTGATGAACGTGGAGACTCCTTCCTCGTCCCGCACCTCCACGCTCTCCCCGGCGATCCCGGCCACGGTCCCGATGACGGCCCAGTTTGCCGCCAGGTGGATGATCACCTTCTGCCCCACGAAGCGGGTCACCGCATCCTTCATCGGTTCTGCCCCTACGCCTGGGTGGCCGCCAGGAGCTGGCTGACTGCCCCCGCGTCCGGCTCGACGAACTCCAGGCCGGTCCGGTACACGAGCTCGTTCTCCTCTCCGGAGGCCTGCGTCCGGACGATGTAGGAGCGGACCGCCCGGCAGGCGAGGTCCACGACGGCCTCGCGCGCCACGAACCGGATCTGGTAGACGGACCCGGGTCGCATCATCTGCAGGTGCTCCACCAGGGCCCCGGTGGCGCTGACGTCCACGAGGGCCGTGGCGATCTCCCACGTGATCATCCCCTGCACCCGGGCCGAGACCGGGCTCCGCGCCGCCCGCCGCCGCTCTTCTCTCATGTGTCCTCCTCATTCTGCGTCCCGGCCAGTTGCCGGGCTTCATCCGCGAGGGCCTCGAGCGCGGCACCGGCCGCCGGGACTCCCGCGCGCGCCGCCAGTCTCGCGAGGCAGGCGTAATGGGCCGGGAGCCCGAGGAGGATGCCACCCATGACGCCCGCCCGCGCTCCGGGGGGAAGGGCCCTGACGATCCGCCGGATCCGGGGGAGCTCCTCTCGCTCCAGCGTGAGGGCCATCTCCACCGCCTCTGCCGGGGTGATGGCGCCGGAAGCCGCCCGCACTTCCAGAGATGTCAGCGTTCGCTCGATCGTTTCCACAGGCTCGTCCGGAGCGGCGCCGGGGACCTCCCCCCCACCCGCCATCCGCGCCGTGTCCGCCGCCAACTGCAGGATGGCGAAGTGTGCCGCCTCGGCGTTGGACAGTTCGACCCAGAGCCGGGCTGCCTCCGGGTCGCCCGAGAAGTGCTCGGCAAGGCGCCGGTACAGGTCGAGGGCTCGCCGCTCGCAGGCGGCGAACCGCTCCAGCAGGGTGCCGAGGCTCATCAGCCGCGCCCCGGCCCGGACGCCACCGGGTGCCTCTCCATCTATTTCTCCGTCGGGGGGGCCTATCCTTCGAGGGCGGCCAGCCGCTCGGCCGCCGCGCGCGCCGTATCCAGATGAGGGCCGATCCGGCTCACGAGGGCCTCCCGGTGCTCGCGGCGCAACCGGGTGAGCATCTGGACGATACCGCCCAGGGCAGCCTCGAGTTGGCGCCGGGCCATCGCGATGGGTTCCTGTGCCGGGCCGGGCATAGGTCACTCTGATACCACGGCTGTCCCATCGCGGCAAGACCCAAAAACGCCTTGACACGGTCGTGCCCGCCTGGTAAAAGGTAGCCCACTTTCTTCGCGCCCCGCCTCTGGGGCGGTGAAAATCGCGCAACATGCCTCGATCGTTCGGCAGCGTCGCGATGCTCGTACTCGTAGGCGTAGCCGGGGTCTGCCCGCGGGCGGACTCGGTCAGCGCCTAAGCAGCGGCGCTCGCCGGTTCGGGCCACGGGGGCAGACATTCCCGTGGCCCTTGGTTTTTCTCGAGGGGCCGCGGGGGTACCCGCGGCCCTGTCGCGTTTCGGGAAGACTGGTCAGCATCTGGGGGCTTCTGGTCAGGATCTCGAGCCGAGAGAGGGGTGTCGTATGCGAGACCGATGTCGCTGTGGGGAAGTGATTGCCTTTGCCCACCAGGATCTGGGCTGCCTCCAGTGCGGGGAGGCCTGCTGCCCGCGCTGCGCCTTCTGTCCCGAGGGGCATGTCTTCTGCCCGTCCTGCGCCGGCTGGGTGCTCGCCCGCCTGAAGGATGCGCACCCGGTGGCCTCTCGGGCGTTCCCCCAGGTCCGCCCGGCGGGGGATCCCCGGCCGATCCCGGCTCCCCCGGCCGGCCGGCCCTTTCCGGTGCTCTCGTAGCCGAGGGTTCTCCGGA
>CAZRDA010000056.1:7219-8505 GCA_964598715.1 uncultured bacterium
CGTCCACCGGGAAAGGCGTTGACAACCCTGCCCCCTTCCGGTAGGTAGAGGCCGGGAGGAGGGATGTCGCTCGGCAACGCTGCTCCGAGGGAGGTCCGGGAGCGGATCCGCCGCGGCGAGTGGGCCCGCCCAACCGCCGGATGCGCTCCGGGCTACGTCCAGGCCAACCTGGTCATCCTCCCTCGGGACCTGGCCTACGATTTTCTCCTCTTCACCCACCGGAACCCGAAGCCCTGCCCCCTCCTCGAGGTGACCGACCCCGGCTCCCCGGAGCCGGTGCGCGTCGCCCCCGGCGCGGACCTGCGGACCGACCTCCCCAAATACCGGGTCTACCGGCACGGAGTTCTCGCCGAGGAGGTCACGGATCTGCTCCCGCTCTGGCGGGATGATCTGGTGGGCTTCCTGCTCGGCTGCTCCTTCACCTTCGAGGCGGCCCTCCTCAGGGCGGAGGTGCCGGTCCGGCACCTGGAGGAGGGCAGGAACGTCCCGATGTACATCACCAACCTCCCCTGCGCCCCGGCCGGCCTCTTCGCGGGGCCGATGGTAGTCTCGATGCGCCCCATTCCCCCCGAGAAGGTGGCGCGGGCGGCGGCCGTGACCGCGCGGTTCCCGGCGGTCCACGGGGCGCCGGTCCACGTGGGCGCTCCCGAGGCGCTGGGCATCCGGGACCTGGGCCGCCCCGACTTCGGGGACCCGGTCACGGTCCGGCCCGGGGAGGTGCCCGTCTTCTGGGCGTGCGGTGTCACGCCCCAAGCCGTCGCCATGGCCGTCAAGCCGCCCCTCGTGATCACGCACGCGCCGGGGCACATGTTCGTGACCGACCTTCGGGACGAGGCCCTCGCCGTCTTCTGACGGCAGGCCCTCTGCAGGTGGTGGCGGGGCGGGGGCCGGGGGTGTCAGCGGCTGGTGCGGTCTCGCCCGCGGGCGGGGAGCGGGAGAAAAAGGGGGGGGTTGCATGAACCGATGGATGCGGGGGAAGGGAAGGCTTGCGGCCCTGGCGGTGCTCTTCACCGTTGGGGTCCTGGGCATCGCGTTCGCCGCGCAGGCCCAGGAGGTCATCATCGGGGTCCTCTATCCGATGACGGGCCCGGTGGCGCAGATCGGCATTGACGCGCGCAGTGCGGTCAACGTGGCGCTGGACATCATCAATAACCGGCACGACCTGAATCTCCCGTTGGCGAAGGATGCCGGGCTGCCAAGGCTGGGCGGCGCCAAGGTCCGCGTGGTGGTCGTGGACCACCAGGGCAAGCCGGACATCGGCCAGGCCGAGGCGGAGCGCCTCATCA
>CAZRDA010000057.1:0-8470 GCA_964598715.1 uncultured bacterium
CGCGGGCTCCCGACGTGGTTCGAGCCGCCCGGTCCGCACGGAAGCCCATCGCTGGGACCGGGTACGAGTCAAGCGGTCAAGGTAAGGATGACGGATGAGCGGCATGGGAATCCCCCCGGGCTCCGCTGCAGGTCTGGCACCAGGTCGGGACTCGAGGGATCCCCTCCTCCAGGAGGCCCTGGTCCCCCTGCTCGTCTTCGCCATCGAGGGACAGCGCTATGCCATTCCCCTCCTTGCAGTGGAAAGGGTCCTGTCGATGGTCGGCCTGTCGACCCTCCCGGAGTCTCCAGCCATCGCCCTCGGCGTGATCAACCTCCACGGGAAGGTCCTTCCCGTCCTGGATCTCCGGCGCCGGCTTGGCTTTCCCGCCCACGAGTACGGCACCAGTGCCCACCTCCTGGTGGCCCGGACCGGGCGGCGCACCGTGGCCTTGCCGGTTGACGAGGCGCTCGGGGTCCAAGAGGTGGCAGCGGGAGCGGTCACCCCACCCTCCACCGTGCTCCCCGGGATTCGGCACGTGGCCGGGATCGTGGCGCTCGCCGATGGCGTCCTCTTCATCCACGACCTGGAGGCCTTCCTCTCCCTGGAGGAGGAACGACAGCTGAGCGAGGCCCTCGAGGAGATGCGGGGGTGAGGCTTTCGGACGAGGCGTACTTGCAGGCGCGGATCCTCGTCGCCAGCCGCCTAGGCCTGGAGTTCCCGGAGGCCCGTCGGCCCGAGCTGGAGCGGGGATTCCTCCGAGCCTGGCGAACGGCGGCGACCTCGAGCCCCGAAACGTACCTGGCCGCGCTGGAGCGGCTGCCGGAGGGGAGCCCGGAGCTGAGGCGCCTGGCCGGCCACCTCACGGTCGGCGAGACGTACTTCTTCCGGGACCGGGCCTGTTTCGAGGCGCTGGAGCAGGACGTCCTCCCCGCGCTCATCGCCGCCCGCCGCTCGGAGGGGACGTTGCGGCTCCGAATCTGGAGTGCCGGATGCGCCACGGGCGAGGAGCCGTACTCGCTGGCCATCGTGCTGGATCGCCTCCTCCACGACCGCAGCGACTGGGCCCTGACGATCCTGGCCACGGACATCAGCCCGACCGCCCTGGAGGCGGCCGGCGAGGGGCGCTACCGCGAGTGGTCCTTCCGGGAGACGCCCTCGTGGGTCCGGGATCGGTACTTCCAACGCCAGGCTGCGGGCGGCTTCGAGTTGGACGCCGGGATCCGCCGGATGGTCACCTTTGCGCCGCTCAACCTGGCCGAGGATGGGTATCCGGCCATCGTGACCAACACCAGCGCCATGGACCTGATCCTGTGCCGGAGCGTCCTCATGTACTTCACCCGTGAGGCCCAGCGGGAAGCCGTGGCCCGGCTCCAGCGATCGCTGGTCCCCGGGGGATGGCTTCTCCTCAGCCCCGCCGAAGCCTCCGCCGAACTCCTTCGCCCCCTGACCCCGGTCAACTTCCCCAACGCGATCTTCTACCGGAAGGAAACGGCTCCAGCCGTTCCCCTCCCACCGAGCTGGCACGCCGAGCCGACCCTGCCCGAGCCCCCGATCCCCCTGGTCCCCGAGGGGATCGCGTGCAGCCCCGTCGCACCCCCGCCGGGGGAACAAGTCGAAGTCCCGCCCGACAGAGCGGCGCAGCTCCAGCGGGCCCGGGCCCTGGCCGACCAGGGGCACCTGGAGGAGGCCCACCGGCTGTGCGAGGCCGCGCTGGGACAGGACCCGCTTCACCCCGAGGCCTACATCCTGCTGGCCGCGATCCGTCAGGAACAGGGCGAGATCCCTCCCGCCCTGGAAGCCCTCCGCCGGGCCATCTACCTGGCCCCGGACTCCGCCCCCGCCCACTTCCTGCTCGGGAGCCTCCTCCTCCGGCAGGAGAAGAAGCGGCGGGCACGGCGATGCATGGAGACCGTCGTCCGCCTCTTGCAGACGGTCCCACCGGATGAGCCCGTCCCCGGCAGCGACGGCCTCGCAGCGGGACGGCTCCTCGAGACAGCCCGGGGGTACCTGGAGGCGCAGCGATGAGCGGCGCGCGACCGGCTCTGGACTGGCAGGAGGCCTACGCCCGGTTGGAGCGAGCGCGGCAGGCCCTCGAATCGGGAGGGGAACGCTCGCCCGAAGAGCTCAGGCGGATCTTGCGGGAGAGGGCGCGGGCGCTGGCGCGTCCACGGGAGGAGCCCCGCGCCCCCGCCGAGACGCTGGAGCTCGTGGTCTTCTCCCTCGCCGGAGAGCGCTACGGGATCGAGACGGCACGCGTCCTCGAAGTCATCCCCCTCCGGGATCTCACACCGGTGCCGAGCGCACCGGCGATCATCCTGGGGGTCATGAACCATCGAGGCCGGATCCTTCCGGTTCTGGACTGCCGGAGGCTGCTTGCGCTCGCGGGGGAAGGGATCCCGGAGGGGAGCCAGGTGGTCGCCGTCCACGCGGAAGGGATGACGTTCGGCCTGTTCACCACCGGTGTGGAAGGGGTCGTCCGGATCGGGGCCGACCAGGTGGCGCCGGTTCCGCTGACGCTCACCGGGGCTCACCCGGCCCTCCTCCGGGGCGTGACGGGAGCGATGGTCGCGGTGCTGGATCTCGACGCGTTGGCCCGGGACCCCCGGATCGTGGTCAACGAAGAGGTCGGCTGAGACGGCCTCGGAAAGAAGGGACGCGCTATGCGATGGACGATCGGTCAGCGGATCGTGGCGGGATATGCGCTGACGCTCCTCCTCCTCGTTGTCGTGGCGGGGGTCGGGACGTATGCACTGTTCCGTATCTCCGACGCCTTCGAGGCGGTGATCCGCCAGCGGGAGCAGGGCATCGAGACGGCCCTGGAGGCAAGGGGGGACTCCGACCGCGCCATGGTGTCCTTCCTCCGCTACCTCCGGACACGCGAAGACCGATTCCTCAAGGACATGGAGAGGCAGATCGCCGAGGCTCGCGAGGGAATGACCCGGCTTCGGGACACGAGTGCCACCGCGGAAGCGAGGAAGGGTTGGGAAGAATCGCTCGGCCTGTTGAAAGCCTGGGAGGAGGTGTCCAGCGCGGCGATCGCGGCGACAAAGGCTGGCCGCGAGGCCGAAGGGATCCGGATCCTCACCGAGCGGGCCGGGCCGACACGCGATGAGCAGCGCGCGCTGGTCCGCCGCCTCGTTGACGCTGAGAGCGCGCGCACGAAAGACATCACGGCGTCGGCCGTTGCGGCGGGGTCCCGTGCCTTCTGGGCGATCGTGATCGTTGCGGGCCTCTCTTTGGCTTCCGGGGTCCTCATCGCCTGGGGACTGGCTCGTTCCATCATCGGCCGCCTCCGCGAGGCGATCGGCACCCTAGCCTCCTCCTCCGCCGAGATCCTCACCGCCACCACCCAGCAGGCCGCGGGGACGGCGGAGGAGGCGACGGCGGTCCAGGAGACCGCCACCACGGTGGACGAGGTGAAGCAGACCGCCCAGGTGGCGACCCAGAAGGCGCGGGCGGTGGCGGAGGCCGCGCAGAAGACCGCCCAGATCTCCCAGGACGGGCGGCGGGCGGTGGAGGAGAGCATCAAGGGGATGCAGGAGGCGAAGGGGCGCATGGAGGCCCTCGCCGAGCGGATCCTGGCGCTGAGCGAGCAGGGCCAGGCCATCGGGGAGATCATCGCGACCGTCAACGAGCTGGCCGGGCAGTCGAACCTCCTGGCCGTGAACGCGGCCATCGAGGCCGCCAAGGCGGGGGAAGCGGGGAAGGGGTTTGCGGTGGTCGCGGTCGAGGTGAAGGCCCTCGCGGAGCAGTCCAAGCAGGCCACGGCGCAGGTGCGGGGGATCTTGCAGGAGATCCAGCGGGCCACGCAGGCGGCGGTGATGGCGGCCGAGCAGGGGGTGAAGACCTCCGAGGGGGGGGTCGGGATCGCGGCCCGGGCGGGGGAGGCCATCCGGCTCCTCGCCGAGAGCCTGACCGAGTCCGCCCAGGCGGCGCAGCAGATCCTGGCCTCGGCCCAGCAGCAGGGCGCGGGGATGGACCAGGTGGGGCTGGCGATGCAGAACATCCAGCAGGCCTCCACGCAGAACATGGCCTCGACGCGGCAGGTGGAACGGGCCGCCCAGGACCTGAACGCGCTCGCCCAACGGCTGCGGGCGCTGGTGGCGGCCTCCGGGGATGGGCGGCCGGCGGCCAAAAGCCTCCTGGTGGGGGCGGAGCGCTGAGCGATGGGGGAGCCGAAGGAGGACATCAAGGGCAGGCTGCTGGCCATTTTCCAGGTGGAGGCCCAGGAGCATCTCCAGGCGATCACCGCGAACCTCCTGGCCCTGGAGCGGGGGCCGGCCCCTGCCGCAGCCCGCGATCTGGTGGAGGCGACCTTCCGGGAGGTCCACACGCTGAAGGGGGCGGCCCGTTCCGTGGGCCTGATGGAGGTAGAGGCCCTGTGCCAGGCGTGCGAATCCGTCCTGAGCCGGATCAGGCGGGGCCAGCGGGGACTCGGTCGCCCGGTCCTGAGCCTCCTCCACGAGGCAGCGGATGGCGTGGCGCGCCTCCTGGCCGGGGGTGAAGCGCCGGCGACACGCGAGCTGATGGGCCGCCTCGAGCGAGCCGGCACCGAGCCCACAGGCGAAGGGCAGGAGCGTCTTGAGCCCCAGGGCCCTGCTCCCGAAACACCGGCAGGAACGATGGCCCAGGGGCGACCGACGACCGACACGATCCGCGTCACGACGGCGAAGCTGGATGCACTCCTCCACCAGGCGGAAGACCTCCTGGTCCCCAAGCTCGCCGTCGGCGAGCGTGTCCAGGAGACGAGGGCGCTTGTCGAGGTGTTGAGGCGCTGCCGCACGAGGTCTCCCCAGTCTCGCGGCGCCGAGCGACCGGCCCGCACCAACGGGCGCGACCCCCGGCCGAGGGCGGACCTCGAGGCCGAGATGCACGCCGTGGAGGTCCACACCCGGGAGCTGCTCAGGCATCTCCTCCGAGATCAGCGGACCATGACGGGGGCCGTGGATGGCCTGCTGGATGATATGCGGCGGATGAGGATGACCCCCGCCTCGACCGTCCTGGATCTCTTCCCGAGGATGGTCCGGGATCTCGCCCAGGAGCAGGGCAAGGCGGTGGAGTGGATCGCGGAGGGGACCGACCTCGAGGTTGACCGGAAAGTCCTCGAAGCGATGAAGGAACCGCTGATCCATCTGGTGCGGAACGCCATTGACCACGGGATCGAGCCACTGGATGCCCGGGCGCAGACCGGCAAGTCACCCAAAGGGCGCGTGGTTGTCAGCGTCGCCTCACTGGAGGGCAACCGCATCGAGATCCGCGTGGTGGACGATGGAACCGGGATCGACCCGGCCCAGGTGAGAGCGGCGGCGGTCCGGACTCACCTCCTGACCCCTGAGGCAGCGGAGGCGCTCACGGACGAGACCGTCCTGGAGCTGATCTACCGCTCCGGCCTCAGCACCAGCCCCATCATCACGGACGTCTCGGGACACGGGCTGGGTCTGGCCATCGTGAAGGAGCAGGTGGAGCGGTTGGGGGGCCAGATCCACGTGGAGACGCGGGCCGGCGCCGGGACGAGCGTGCGGATGCTCCTCCCGGCGAGCATCGCCACCTTCCGGGGCCTTCTGGTCCGCGCGGGAGGGGATCTCTTCCTCCTTCCCACCGAGGCGGTGGAGCGGGCGATCCGCGTACCACCGGAAGAACGCCAGAGGGTGGAGGGACGGGAGGTGATCCGCTGGAACGGCCATCCCCTCTCCGTCGGCCGCTTGGGCGGGCTGCTCGGGCGTCCAGAGCCGGACGACCACCCGAAGCCCGGGGCCAAGGAGCCCTGCGTCATCGTCCGGAGCGGGGAGGAGCGCGCCGGGCTCCTGGTCGAGGAGATCCTGGGGGACCGAGAGGTCCTGGTGAAAGAGCTCGGGCCGCCCCTCGTCCGCGTCCGGAATGTCGCCGGGGCGGGGCTCCTCGGGACCGGCCAGGTGGTGCTGATCCTCCGTCCATCGGATCTCCTCAAGTCGCTCCGCGAGAGTCCCCGGCCACCGGCGCTCTCGGCCGCACCCGAGAAAGAGGGCCGCCAGCCTGTGATCCTCGTGGTGGACGACTCCATTACCACCCGGACGATGGAGAAGAACCTCCTCGAGGGGGCTGGCTGCGACGTCCGGGTGGCGGTGGATGGGGTCGAGGCCTGGACGGCCCTCAAGAGCGAAGACGTTGATCTCGTGGTCTCGGACGTGGACATGCCTCGGATGGACGGCTTCGAGCTCACGAGCCGAATCCGGGCCGACCGGAAGCTGGCCGATCTCCCCGTCGTCCTGGTGACGGCCCTGGAGTCCCGGGAGGACAAGGAGCGGGGGATCGAGGTGGGCGCCAACGCCTACATCGTGAAGTCCAGCTTCGATCAGTCGAACCTCCTGGAGATCATTCGCCGGCTGGTGTAAACCCCGATCGGGGGGATGCATGGTTCGGGTCCTGGTGGCAGAAGACTCGGCGGTCACGCGGGAGCACCTCGTCTATCTGCTCCACCAGGATGCTGGCCTCCGGGTGGTAGGGACGGCCCGGGATGGGCTCGAAGCCGTGGAACAGGCCGAGCGCCTCCGGCCCGATGTCATCCTCATGGATGTCCACATGCCCCGCATGAACGGCTACGAAGCGACCCGGCGGATCATGGAGCGGATCCCCACGCCCATCGTGATGGTCAGCGCCAGTTCGAGCCGGGACGAGGCTGCCGCGGCCTTTGAGGCGATCAAGGCCGGAGCCCTCACCGTGATGGACAAGCCCGGGGCTCCGGACCGTCCGGACCATGCGGAAGTCGCCCGGCGACTCGTGGAGACCGTGAAGCTCATGGCGGAGGTGAAGGTGGTCCGGCGATGGCCGAGGCGGGAACGCCCAGTGCCACCTCCCCCACCGCTTACCAACGCGGACCGGAAGGTCCAGCTCATCGCCATCGGCGCTTCCACCGGCGGGCCTGCCGTGGTGGCGGAGATCCTGGGAGCCCTGCCCGCCGGCCTGGCTGCCCCCATCCTTGTGGTCCAGCATATCGCGCCGGGGTTCAGCACGGGGCTGGCCGAGTGGCTCGGCCAGCGGACCCGCCTGGCGGTAAAACTGGCCGAGCCGGGCGAGCCAGCGCGGCCGGGAATGGTCTACCTTGCCCCGGATGGCTCGCAGATGGGGATCACGAAGGATGGGCGGATCCGGCTCACGAAGGAGCCGGCGGAGGGCGGCTTTTGCCCCTCGGTAACCCACCTCTTCGAGTCGGTGGCCGACGCGTACGGCCGGGCCGCCGCGGGCATCCTCCTGACCGGCATGGGCCGGGACGGAGCGGCGGGACTCCGGAAGCTCCTGGGCGCGGGGGCGGTCACCATCGCCCAGGACGAGGAGACCAGCGTGGTCTTCGGGATGCCGGGGGAGGCCATCCGCCTGGGGGCCGCCGAGTATGTGCTCGCTCCGGCGCAGATCGCGGGAGCGATCAGCTCCCTCCTAAACCGGGATGGGGGATAACCATCATGCCACGAAGGATCCTCGTGGTGGAGGATAGCCCGACCCAGGCGGAGCGCGCACGTTTCCTCTTGGAGAACGAGGGCTACCGGGTCGAAGTTGCCTCGAACGGCAGAGAGGGGCTCCGGAAGGTCCGATTCAGCCCGCCCGATCTCATCATCTCCGACGTGGTGATGCCCGAGATGGACGGGTACGCCTTCTGTCGGCGGGTGAAGTCCAGCAAGGCGACGAAGCAGATCCCCTTCGTGCTCCTCACCGAACGCAGAAACGCCGTGGACATCCTCAAGGGCCTGGAGCACGGAGCCGACAACTTCATTACCAAGCCGTTCGAAGATGGCTACCTCCTCGAGCGGATCCGGCGGATCTTCGAGCATCTGGAGCTCCGCCAGAAGGGGCAGCTCGAAGTCGAGGTCGCCGTTGGGCTCGGCAACCGGAAGATCGTCATCTCCACCGATAAGCAGCAGATCATCGAACTCCTCTTCTCGACCTTCGAGGAGCTATGCGATCTGAACGAGCAACTCAAGGAATCCCAGCGGCTCATCGAGGACCACGCGCGGAGCCTCGAGGACAAGGTCCGGGAGCGCACCCAACAGCTTCAGGCGCTCTACCGGGCGAGCCTGCAGTTCCAGGAGCCGCTGACGCTAATGGAGCGCCTCGACCGTATCGTCCAGACCGCCCGCGATCTCCTCCGGGCCGATTATGCGC
This sequence comes from uncultured bacterium, assembly GCA_964598715.1. GTDB lineage: Bacteria > Methylomirabilota > Methylomirabilia > Methylomirabilales > JACPAU01 > JACPAU01. The sequence continues at coordinate 8,116 of CAZRDA010000057.1, forward strand.
TCCTCACCCTCTGGCAGACCGCCGCTGAGCAGCTCACCCTCTCCGCCCAGGCAGGCACCCAGTCCCTGGCCTTGAACCGGGTGTTCCCGCTGGGCGAGGGAGGGGTTGGGACCGTGGCGGCAACCCGGCGGTCCTTGATCGTGAACGATTACCAGGCGTTCCCGGCTCGGCTCCCGGAGCTGGCAATGCTCACCGCCATTGTCGTCGTTCCCCTCCTCGTGGAGGAGCGGCTGATCGGGGCGCTGAGCGTGGGGACGACCCAGCGGGGGCGGACTTTCACCGCCGAGGACCGCCAGCTCCTCGAGCTGCTGGCCCACCCGGCGGCGATCGCCCTGGAGAACACGCGGCTCTACGA